>JAJPHU010000298.1 GCA_021325115.1 Planctomycetota bacterium
ATGATCCCGAATGGACCGCTCTACCCTTCAACGTTCTGCGCGAGCGCTTGAGCAAGCAAATCGCTCGGCGACAGGCACGCATCCGCATCCCCGACTGGGAGACGGTCCACGCCAATCTCCCTGCCGACATGCCCGAACGCGACAAACCCATTCGCATTCGCTGGAGCCTGTTGAATTATGGTTATCAGCCGCGATTGACGGCAGCCTGGCTCAATGGCTTGCGGGCTTTCCACGAAGAGTCCGACCTGGATCCCATATTTCATGAATCGATGTTCTGGGTGGTGACGCGGTCGTTGCAATGCTTCTACTGAATGGGCCACTCGCAAATGCTGCTCGCGGTCGCGGGCTTACAGGAGTTGGCTTTGAATGAACGGGTGGCCAAGCTCGCCAGTGGCGATTGGTCCTCGTTCCCGCCTCACGAGCGTGCCGGCTTGTTTTTCGCCCACAAGCTGACCCGTACGCCCTGGGCGGTCGGTCAAGCAGACATCGACATGCTGACGGCGCATCTGGGGCGAGAGCGTGCGCTGGATACGATCTGGTACGTATGCTGGTGCAATTACATGACACGAGTGGCGGACGCCTTTCAAATACCGCTGGAACCCGAAAATGTTTTTCAAGAGGCGAGAAAATAAGGGCGAACGGACCAATCTGTAGGACACATTGCCAGTGTGTCCTACAGATTCCCTTCTTGTAGACGCTTTCCTTCTCGTTCCCGAGCAGAGCTTGAGAACCAGAACAAAGGAGCAGCCACGCAAATCTGCGTATACACCCTTTTTTCCATTTCGCGCAGTTATTTCGTTGCACTCGGCGAAAAACTGCTTATGATCGAGAGTAGAATCTTGTTCTTTGCTGCCGGCGCGGTTGTTTCCCAATCGGTTCGTCCGCGCATGGGGCACCCGCAACAACTACGGTACAGAGTCGAGAGCATTTCGCATTTGGGCTGCTTCGCGTCCGGCGCATCCGGACGGCGGCTTCGGTTGTTCATTTTTGGCGGGGGAATTTACCAATGGACCATGCCAACCTGATTGTCGGTATCGGTGGGGCCGCAGGCGACGGTGTCGCTTCGGCCGGAAACACGCTCGCCTTGGCCGTGGCCCGACAAGGGCAGGGCGTTTACGCCTACAATTCTTATCAATCGGTAATACGCGGCGGACATTCCTGGCTGCGCTTGCGCGTCTCGGCGCAGAAGCCTCTCAATCACGGCGACCAGATCGACGGATTGATCGCCCTGAATCAGGATACGCTCGATCGTCATTTGCAAGAAGTAGGGTCCGGGGGGGTGGCCCTGTACAACAGTGCCAAAGTCAAACCCAGCTACGAGCCGCCCAAAGGGGTGCAACTCTGCCCGCTGCCGGTGCCAGAGTTGGCGCCGTCGTACAAAGAGCTGCCGGTCATGCAGAACACCGTGGCCGTCGGCGCCATGCTGCGGCTGATGGGGCTGGACTTCGCCGGCCTGGAATCGGTCATCAGCACCACTTTCGCTAAAAAGCCGAAAGTCATCGGCACCAACGTGGCAGCGGCCAAGGCCGGCTTCGATTACGCGGGGGCTCACTTCCCACCGCTGCCGACCCAGCTGAAGCCGAACGGCCAAAAATGGGCCTTGGTCACCGGCAACGAAGTGCTGGCGATGGGAGCAGCCATGGCCGATTGTAAATTCTACTGTGCTTATCCCATGAGTCCGGCTTCTGCCATCCTGCACTGGATGGCCGCCCATGCCAAACAGCTGGGCATCTGCGTGCGCCAGGTCGAGGATGAAATCTCGGTCATCAATATGACCATCGGCGCCAATCACGCCGGCGTCCGCGGCATGTGCGCCACTTCCGGCGGGGGCTTCGCGCTGATGACCGAGGCCATTGGCATGGCCGGCATCATGGAAACGCCGGTTGTGGCCATCAACGTCATGCGGGCCGGACCCTCCACCGGCGTGCCCACCAAGACCGAGCAAGGCGACCTTAATCAAGTCTTTGGGGCTAGCCAGGGCGATTACCCGCGCATCATCGTGGCCCCGATCAGCATTCCCGATTGCTTCAGCGTCATTCAGGACGCCTTCCATCTCGCCGACCGCTATCAATGCCCTGTGCTCGTCATCTCCGATCTGCTTATCAGCGAGGGTAACGAGACCGTCGATCCGGCAGTGTTCGAGCAAGTGCGTGAGATCGACCGCGGCGAGACGATCCTGCCATCGGCCAATGGAGAACTGCACGCCGCCAACGGCGAACCGTATCTGCGCTTCAAGAACACCGAATCCGGCATCTCACCACGCGCTGTGCCCGGTGTGCCCGGTCATTTGTACGTGGCTGCCACCGATGAGCATGACGAAGACGGCGTGCTCATCAGCGACATCTATACTGATCCGGTGCGGCGCAAAAAGATGGTGGACAAGCGCGTCCGTAAGATGAGCACGGTGCTGGCGCAGCTGCCGCCGCCGCTCTTCAGCGGTCCAGCTGATGCCGAGGTGACGCTGGTTGGCTGGGGTTCGACCTGGGGCGTGCTCACCGAGGCGGTCGAGCGGCTCAATGCGGCCGGCATTACCACGAACCATTTGCACCTGCGCTATTTGGTCCCCTTCCAGGTCCGCGAGGTGCAAAAACTCTTGGGTCGCAGCCGCCGCATCATCATTGTCGAAAACAATCAGAGCGGTCAGTTCGCCCGGCACTTGCGGGCTGAGACCGGCATTGCCGCCAACGGCCATATCCGCAAGTATGACGGGGAACCGTTTGAACCGAAGCACATTGTTGCCGGCGTTCAGGATATCCTGAACGGCAAGGCGGAAATTGTCAACGTGTTGTCCACGGAGCCGGGATGGCGAACCGATCATCCCAGCGGCACCAGCGCTGACTGGATGGGCCGTCTATCTGGCGTCGCCCGCGCTGCTACGCATTAGAAGGGAGCACTACCCATGGATACCCTGTTACTCGATCCCGACGTGGCGCGTGAAGCCGCCATCCTGCGCGATAAAGAACGTTTGCAGGGGAGCTGGAACTTTGTTTCTGGCATCCGCGAAGCCCAAATGCTCATTGTCGGCGATCACTTCACCGTCAAGTTCAAGAACGGCGATATTTACCTCGGCACCTATACACTCGATCCAACCACCAGGCCCAAAATGATGGACATGACCATCCACGAAGGGCCGGTGAAGCACCGGGGCAAAACGTCACTGGTCATCTACGAACTGGACGGCGAGCATCTGATCTGGTGTCCCGCCGAACCGGGCACCGGTAATCGTCTCTCTGCTTTTCCGCCCGACGACGACACACGCCATTTGTGTATCGTGTTCCGCCGGGAAAAGAAATTCTGAGTTCTGAGTCGAATCACTCAGAACTCGAACTTGGGAACTTGGAACTTGGTGCTAGCGGACCAAACCGTAAGGTAAGCTGTCCGCTTGCTTGAAAATGAGCAAACTAGCCGCTTGGCCTACGGGTTTGTCTGTCAGTCCATGGAATTTGGGATTATAACCCTGGAGATCAACCATATGACGACTTTGACTGCTACTACCGCTCGCAAACTCGAAGTGAAGGATTTCAAAGCTGATGTACCGCCGGATTGGTGTCCGGGCTGTGGCGATTTCGGCGTTTTGAACGTGCTGCAACAGGCCTGTGCCGAGCTGGAGATTCAGCCGCACGAACTGCTGGTTGTCTCTGGCATCGGCTGCTCATCGAACCTGCCAGGCTTTTTCCGCTCTTACGGCGTCCACAGCCTCCATGGTCGCGCACTGGCCTTCGCCACCGGCGCCAAGCTGGCCAACCATCACCTGACCGTCATCGTCACTGGCGGCGATGGCGACGGCTATGGCATCGGCCTGAATCATTTCATCCAGGCCATGCGCCGCAACATCAATCTGACCTATATCGTTATGAACAACGAGATTTATGGCCTGACGACAGGTCAGGTGTCGCCGACTAGCGAGCACGGCATGGTGACCAAAAGCACGCCAATGGGCAACCTGGAGCAGATGCTCAACCCGCTGGCTCTGGCCTTGGCTTCTGGCTGCGGCTACATCGCCCGCGGCTTCAGCGGCGATCCCAGGCACCTACAAAAACTGTATATGGACGGTATCCAATATCCGGGATTTGCCCTCATCGATGTGTTTAGCCCATGCGTGACCTTCAACAAGCAGAACACCTACCACTGGTTCCGCGATCACGTCTATCGCCTGGAAGACAACGGCCACGATCCGACTGACTTCCACGCGGCGCTGGACCGCGCCATTGAATGGGGCGCGAAGATCCCGATAGGCTTGTTCTATCGCAATCCCAATCCGCGTCCCTCGCTGGACCAACTCGATCCGGCGCTGCAAGGCGAACCACTCGTCCTCAAGCCGCGTGGTCTGACAGCCGAGCAGCGGCGGGCGCTGGTGGAGGAGTTCATGTAATCCGTTTCGGGCCGCTTGCGGTTTAGCTTTAAGCCGCAAGCGGCCCTGGGACGGGGAAAGGTATCGGAAGGCATCAGGAACGAATGGCATAGCCTTTCCAGGTCTCCAAGATTGCGCCGGACTGGGCAATAAAAGGATTGTCCATGTTGATGGCGTTGAACTTGTTCTTCAGCCAGGACAAGATGGAGCGAACGCCCCGGTCATTTTCGATCATTCAACGGGTAAAGCCCTCCTGAACTCTATTCAACTTTTAGAGAAAATAAAAGCTGCGAAGGCTTGCCGACCGACCGAAGTATAATCTTTGAGGAGCTGTAATAGCCGTTCGGTACGGTCAAGTTCGGTGGCTTGCCGGCCGGACAGCTGGCTTTTGACGTAGCGCGTGCAGCTGCGCAGGATACCGGTCGGTTCGCCGTGCTCATCTTTCTCGGCATAGCCAGGCCCGCCGTCGGTTACTTGGAAATCCTTGTCGATGCCGCTACGTTTCAGGGCCAGCGTATTGAGCGAGGCATCCGGTCCTGTGGAGAAGACAACGGGATTGTCCGGGGCCGCTTCGTCCAGCTCGCGCCGGGTCGGATAGCGCTGCTCGCGCAGCCGAGTGATGAACACCTGATGCACCTCAATCCATTCGCCCTTGGATAGCACCTTGGCCCGGCTCTTGATATAGGCCAGCACGTCGGCGATTGGCTCCATCTCCGGGATGGGGTGATCGAATTCGATCATGCAAGCACTATTAGGATGGACGTGCGCATCGATCAGGCCCGGCAACATGGTCTTATCTTCGCGGTCGAGAAGCTGCGTGTGCGGTCCTTGCTGTTTCAGGATGTCCTCATTGCTGCCGACGCGAAGGACCTTGCTGCCGCGGATAGCCAGTGCCTGCTGAAGGGTGAAAGCTTTATCGACCGTGACGATTTTACCGTGGTGCAAGATCAAGTCCGGCTCCTCTCCGGCACGAACCGAGGAGAGCGGCGAGACCGCCAGACTGATGATGCTGATGATAGCCGTGCGGCTAAGCATGATACCGTCTCCGAAGCATGTGAATCCAGGCAATCCAGAAGAGACAAAACAATCACACCGTTTGTGTGTTTGTGAAAAAAGGTGTACGGGGCCGGCGATGGCGCCTTCGCTGTTGTACACATGA
The DNA here is from genome assembly GCA_021325115.1 of Planctomycetota bacterium. GTDB lineage: Bacteria > Planctomycetota > Planctomycetia > Gemmatales > Gemmataceae > JAJPHU01. Next base: position 5,511 of record JAJPHU010000298.1, read on the forward strand.
TATGATTTGGCGCAAGCAGAAAAAACTCCACCAACCCGCAGCGCCAGCAAGGCTTCACTCCCTGCTGATGTGCGGATTGATTAACCGGCCGATTCTCCCCGGGAGGGATCCATGATAACCTCGATCACGATTGTGACGTTACTGGTCGTCTTTGGCGCCAGCGGCGGTATAGCGCAGGCCCAGTGTCCACCGAATGTCACTTACTATGCGCCCTATCCTATCTGGTATCCCCAATATATTGGGCCGACGCCGTACACCGATTACCTGGTCGTACAATACGGGATGCCACCAGCAGAGACGGCGGCGATCGTCAAGCAACGCATCCTCGCCATCAAGGCCGCGAACCCTGCTTTGTTGCCCGCGCCGAAAGAGCTGATATCTCCTCCCCGGCCGGCCAATCTGCCGCCGCAAGAGTGAGATAAGGACACAAACTCTATCGCCCTTCTTGAAACTGCGGGTACGCTCCTGATTGGCCTACTGGCCGCGTGAGGCAGTACCGTGACGGGAAGCAGCGATGCAGGCGCCTTCGGGCAACGGCCG
>JAJPHU010000137.1 GCA_021325115.1 Planctomycetota bacterium
GCAATGCCGTGATCGGCAGCCATGACCACCACAGCCTTGCGAGGAAGCGGCGGCAAGACCGCGCCGGAAATCGAGGCGATCTGGCAAGCAAGATCTTCCAATACACCTAGACTGCCGCGCGGTTTGGTCTTGCTGTCCAAACATTGCCGCATCCGGCACACGGCTTCGCCATCAACCGGGACAATGGCACGACAGGTTTCCGCAAGCAGGTTCATCCGCGTATCTCCGCCGGATCGAGAAAAGCCGGCGACGGTTTGATCCGCAAGATCGTGCCCAGGACGGCAAAATAGACCTCATCGGCAACGGCACTGATCCGCTGATGAGCCAGGCCGGCCACATCGCGGAACATCCGCCCCAACGGTGTCTCCGGCACGAGGCCCAGGCCGACCTCGTTGCTGACCACAATCGCATGAAACGAGCGCCGTGCCAGCACCGTTGCCAATTCCTCGACCTGTTGCAGGATAGCTTCCAGTGAGTTCCCTTCCAACAGAAGGTTCGACAGCCACAATGTCAAGCAATCGAGCACAACGACATCGTAATCGGCGTGTTGCCCGATGGCCTCGGCAACGGCCAACGATTCCTCAACGGTGTGGAAGTCCGCACCGCGCTCACGGCGATGGCGCTCGATCCGCTGCCGCATCTCGTCATCGCCCGGCTGCGCCGTGGCCAGAAAAAGCCGCCGCTGCCCGAGCTGTCGCGCCAGCGGCAAAGCAAACGCGCTTTTGCCCGAGCGTGTTCCGCCGCCGATGAAAACAAGCTTCTTTCGCATAAACTGCACGTTCCGTACTTTTCTTACAGTCGGTCTTGGTGGGACGGACACCATGCGGGGAAGCATGAACCAGCCAAGCGGGTGGACACAAGCCGGCCCCTTCAACACGATGGGGATATCTTACAACCCTTCCTCGTGCCAAGGAGCCGGCCATGGTTGCCACTTCCCGCCCTGCTGTCCTCATGGCTTGCCGACATCACCGCCGTACTCGGCCGATGCCAAGGAGGTTTGGGGCGTGGGCCAGCGGCAGGTGCGGAACGTGTATGCCAACGTGGAGACGATGGCGGTCAAGCTGCTGAGGTACAGCCTGGTGGAGACGTGGGCGCAGCTGCGGAGCGAGGAAGAGTTGGTGATGCGGCCGGCGCGGGACGCGGAGAAGCGTCAGCCGTCGCATGCCGATAAGCGTCGATCGTTGCAATGGGAAATTTTCCGTCAAGAAATCCGTGCGGCTGTAGGAGAGTGGCCTCCCCGGCAGGAGTGTCTCCGAGAAAAAATCGGCAGTCCGAGGCGGGACTCGGACTGCCGGAGTGGGTCGGCTTGCGGGATCACCAGCTGCCCAAGACTTCCATCGTCAACTGTCCCAGGCTTTGCTCCGAGACGGACACCGCTTCGCCGCATTCGGTGCAGCGGATGGCGCCGCAGACAAACAGAGTGGAAAAAATCATATCTTCAAATGTTTCTCCATCGCCCAGCGCGTACCACGGCCCGCCTTCGGCCATGCGGTCCAGAATTTCAGCAGCCGAAGTATCCGGGGAAGCCGCGAACGAACAGGAACAATTGGGGCAGAAGAGTTCGACCTGCATGGCTGTTCTCCTAAAGGACCGGGGGAATTGTTCTTTCGGCGTGAATCCCTGCAAGTGAGATACCAAACGCTGTGCTGTCAAGGCGATTTTTTATCTCACAGACGTAATTACTTGATAGTACTTGAGTTGGGTTATAAAAAAAATGATATGCTCGTCCGCTTCCGCTCACCGCAGAGCGTACGGCGCAACTCTTTTACAACTTTTGCGGGAGAAAACTACAAAGCTCCGCTATCAGCCCCTAAACTAGAGCAGAAAGCAGAGCGGAGCGATTATGACGACAACTTGCTTAATCACGGGAGCAACGGGCTTCGTGGGTGGCCATCTCGCCGAGGCTTGCACGAGCCGTGGCTGGAATGTCCGCGCCCTGGTACGGCCCAGCAGCGATACCGGCTTGCTGGAACGATGCAACGCCACACTCATCCGCGGCGACATGAGCGATGCTGCTGCCATCGCCGCCGCGCTGCAAGGTGTCGAAGTGGTGTTTCACTGTGCGGCCAAGGTCGGCGATTGGGGGCCGGTCGAGGAGTATCGCGCCGTCAACGTTGAGGCACTGCGCGGCTTGCTCGATGCGTGTCGCAATGTGCCGCTCAGGCGTTTCGTCCATCTCAGCAGTCTAGGTGTTTATGCGGCGCGGCATCATTACGGCACCGACGAGAACGAACCGCTGCCGGCCCATCACATCGACGGCTATACGCAAACGAAAGTCGAGGCGGAGCAGTTGGTGATGAGCTACTATCGCCAGTATCAGCTACCGGTGGTGGTGCTGCGGCCAGGCTTTATCTACGGCCCGCGCGATCGCACCTTGATGCCGAAGCTGATTGAGAACCTGCAACGGCGCAAGGTGCGTTACATTGGCCAAGCCGACAAACGGGCCATGAACTGCATTTACGTCGGTAACCTCGTCGAAGCGGCGCTGTTGGCCGCCGAAAAACCTGAAGCAGTCGGGCAGACTTTCAATCTGACCGACGGAGAATTCGTGTCGAAGCGACGTTTTCTGGATACCATCATCGCCGGCCTGGATCTGCCGCGCCCCAAGCCGGTACCGGTGCCGTTGTGGGCGGCGCGACTGATGGCTTGGTGGATGGAACGCCAAGCCCGCAAGAAGAACAGCCCCAAGCCGCCGCGATTAACGCAGGGTCGGCTCAAGCTGTTTGGTCTCAATCTCGACTTCAGCATCGAGAAAGCGAAAAAGCAGCTCGGCTATCGACCGCGCTGGAGCTTCGACGAGGGTATGCGCGAGACGCTGGCCTGGTACAAGCAAAACGCTTAGAATCACAAACAACCAATGGCGTACTGCTAGTCGCAATGATGCCGCAAGGCGTGGAGCAAGAACTGCAAGGTAAGCGTACCGCTATGCTCGTGGTACCAACGAAGTCAGTAATTCCGAAAGGCGATGTTATCCACAACGTAAGGAGATCATGATGGAAGGACAAGTGTTGAACGGCAAGCGTGCTGCGATACTCGTGGAACAGCAATACCAAGAACTCGAAGTCTGGTATCCGGCTTATCGCTTGCGTGAGGCCGGCTGCAAGGTGACGTTGGTTGGCCCCGAGGCCGGACAAACCTATCCGAGCAAGCTGGGCTACCCGGCCAAGAGCGACAAGGCGGCCCATGCCGTCTCGGCCAAGGATTTTGACTTGCTGGTCATTCCCGGCGGCTTCGCCCCGGATTTTCTCCGCCGCCATGAGTCGGTGATCCGCTTCGTCAGCGACATGGCCGAGCAGGGTAAAATCATCGCTGCTATCTGTCATGGGCCCTGGGTGCTGTGTTCGACGCAGGCTCTCAAGGGCAAACGCGCCACCTGCTTTTTCGCCATCAAAGACGACGTGAGCAACGCCGGGGCGCATTACGTCGATGAGGAAGTGGTGCGCGACGGCAACCTCATCACCAGCCGCAAACCTGACGATCTGCCGGCCTTCCTGCAAGCGATTATCCAGGCCGTGCGCGAGCTGAAGCCAGCAACGGCTGCGGCACGGTAACGGGGGAGCCGTATCATGACGCCTGTTCGCATCAAATATCTCGGCCTGCTGCCGATGACACGGCGCACCTATCTGACGCTCCAATTTATCGCCCTGTTAGGAAGCATCGCCTTGATGGTAGTGGGCTTGTCGGTCATGCTCCGAACAGGCGTGATCTTCCCTCATCTGCCGGTGATGAACGTCGAGGATGACCTGATTTATCAGGCACTGCTCTCGCTGTTTTGGATCGGCTTACTGGCTTTCATTGCGGAAAGCATCGAAGCGATTGTAGTCTTGCGCAAATTCGCCCGCGCCGAGGCTGAGCAGAAGATCCGGTTAGAGATCCTCTCGACGGTCGAGCCGGCCCCATCTTCCCCAAATTCGCCTGCTGTACCATTGCCCTCAAACGAACGTCCAAATAATACCACCATCCAACCCTGACCCCAACGAGACAACACCCATGCCTTCGCAACGTTACGCACCCACGAAAGAAGACAAATTCGCTTTCGGCATCTGGTGCCTGCAAAACCGCGGCCGCGATCCCTTCGGCGATCAGACCCGTCCGGAATTGCCGGCCCTGGAGTGCATCAAGGGACTGGCCCAGCGCCACTGCTACGGCTTCGAGTTCCACGACAACGACATCCTCCCCTTTGGCGCCAGCGCCGCCCAGCGCGATCAGATCATTCGCGATGTCAAAAAAGCCATCGGCGATTGGGGCATCAAAGCCACAATGGCCACTACCAATACCTTTTATCATCCCGTCTTCAAGGACGGCGCCTTCACCAGCACCGATCCGGCCGTGCGCCTGTACACGACACAGAAGGTGATGCGGGCCATCGACGTGGCCGCCGAATTGGGCACGCAAGTGTTCGTCTTCTGGGGCGGACGTGAAGGCGTCGAAGTGGACGCCAGCAAAGATCCCGTTGAAGCGACCAAGTGGTTCCGTGAAGCCATCAATTTCCTGTGCAATTACGTCCTCAGCCAAGGCTACGACATCACGTTCTCCATCGAGCCGAAACCGAACGAGCCGCGCGGCGATCTGTATTTGCCGACCGTTGGCAGCGTCTTGGCCTTCATCGCCACACTCGATCATCCGGAAATGGTCGGCATCAATCCGGAGACCGCCCACATCAAGATGGCCGGTCTCAATCCCTATCACGAGTTCGCCCAGGCGCTCGATGCCGGCAAGTTGCTCGACGTACATCTCAACGGCCAAAAGCCTTTGCGCTTCGATCAAGATCTCAGCTTTGGTAGCGATGACTTGAAAGAAGCGTTCTTCACAACCAAACTGCTCGTCGATCACAACTATCCCGGCACCATCGGTTTCGACGCCCACCCCTATCGCAGCGAAGCCGATCCGTGGGACTTCGTGGATCGCAATATGCGCACCTACAAGATCATGAAGGAGAAGGTGCAGCAGTTCAACGAAAATCGAGAGATTCAGGATCTACTAAAGGAGATCCATGGAGCGAACACTAATTTGCGTGGCCTGACGGCGAAGTACAGCAAGGAAACGGCGCAAAAACTCAAAGACATGACGTTCGATCCTGAGTCGCTGGCCAAACGCAAACTGCCATATGAACGGCTCGATCAGTTGGTGACGGAACTGCTGTTGGGTGTCCTCTAATGCCAGCGTGCCTACGCTCATCGACAAAGTCCGATCCTGAGGCACAAGCGAAGGACGGCTCTTCGCTTACACCTCAGGATCGGGCTGAAAGACGCCAGCGGTGAAAGTGATATTTGACTGCGAGCCGACCAAACGCTCTCCTCCTTTGTGGGTGAGGTCGGGGGTGAGGGATAGGCCATCTCTCCCCCCTTGCGGCGGGATTATCCGTCGCTCATGCTTCCGGCTTGTATTTCTTGCGTGCCAGGGCAATCGCTCCGTGTACCACCACTTCCTCGCCGAGCGCAGCCGGTACAATGTCCGTTAGTCCGGCGAACGGTTTGAACACCCGCTCGGCAACTAGCTGGCGCAATGGCTCAAACAGGAGTTTTTCACCCATCAATGAGACACCGCCGCCAACAATGATACGGCGCGGACAAAGCAAAGCGATGACATGGCATATTGCTTCAGCCAAACTTTCAAAAGCGCGTCTCAAAATCGACCAGGCGAAATCATCTCCTTCTGCCGCAGCCCTCGCTAAATCCCGAACAGTTATATTGTGCAGCTGACCGCCAGTGCGTTGTAGAACTTGCTTCGCCCAATTGTTATCTGTGGCCTGTAATCGAGCTTCGCTCTCGATTCCCCAGCCCGAGGCAATATCTTCCAGTGTGCTAAACCAGAAACCCTGCGGAGACGGAGCCGGTATGCGCAAATGTCCGATCTCTGCCGCTCCCTTGCCACAACCGCGATAAATCTCTCCGTCGATGATGAAACCGCCGCCGATGCCGGAACCAATTGTGATATAAAAGATCGGCGATAATCCTTTTCCGGCTCCGTGCAGCGCCTCGGCCAATCCCGCCACGTCGGCATCGTTGCCCAGTGCTGCCGGTAAGCCGACGACTTCCGAAATCCAGTCCGCCAGAGGGAAATTGTCCCATCCTTCGATCTGATGCGATTTAATGACAGTGCGTGTGGTGTCATCGACCGGGCCGCCGAAACCGATGCCGACACCACGCAGCTGGCTGCGTTCAATCCCTGCCTTGGCGAGCAACTCCGGCACGGCAGCGACGATCTGGCGGCGAATGCCTTCTGGTCCGGCGGCGACATCGACGGCGTCGCGCCACAGGCCGCGCAATTTGCCGTCATCGGCTCCGACGCCGAGCTGGAGCTTGGTGCCGCCGATTTCGATGCCCAAATAATACATGCGTCACCGTCAAAGCGAGATGCGCTTGTGCAGGTTGTCCACAATCCAGTGAAATGCCGTCAGATGGATTGATTCGACAATGCCCATATCATCGAGCGGCACATGGAAGTTGTAGTGGGCCAGCGTGCGTAGCTTGCCTCCGGAGAAGCCGGTGCAACCAAACGTTGTCAGGCCGTGCTGATTGGCCCATTCGACCGCTCGCAGAATATTCGGACTGTTGCCCGAACCGCTAATGGCGATAAGCAGATCACCCGGGCTGGCCAGGTTCTTGAGCTGCTCGACAAAGACGCGCTCGAAACCCTCATCGTTACCCCAGGCGAGAATGTACGGTGTATTGTCGGTCAGGCTCAAAATGCGCACCCGTTTCTTCTTATCATTGTCGAAGTCTTCACGGCGCAATGTGCCTTTGCCGATGTCTTCACAGAAGTGCGAGGCGTTGGAGCCGCTGCCGCCGTTGCCGCACACGAAGATGAATCGACCGCGCTCGTAGCAGTCATACATCAGATCGGCCAACCGTTTGATCTCGGCCGGCTCGACGCGCAGCAGCTCTTGTCCAACACGCTCCAGAAACGGCCGAACGTCCAGTTTGATTCCTAACATCAATCGATCTCCTCATTCACTCTTAATATGGTCCGTATCCAGGAGAATTATGAGCGTATGCGTCGTTTGCTCTTGGGAGTTTTCGGCATGGTTTTGCAGCGGTTCTCTTCTCGTAGCTTTCGCTCTGCTTCATCTATTCGCTTCATTACCTCATTGTCAGCGAACATCTCTCCAAGGTTGCGCCAGTCCTTGAGGCGCGCTAGCTTCTGGACTGGCGCTGCAACTCTGCCACCTGTTTCTCCAGTGGATTCATTCGCTCTTCGAGTGTTGCTCATGTCATGCGTTTTTCCTCGTCGCGAAACTCGGTATCCTATGTTTCACCCCAACTAGTGCATTAGGTTACAACAGAAGGATGCGCGAAAGCAAGAGAGACCATTGCTCCGCTCAGGTCATATTAGAGGTATGTATAGCAGACAAATTCCTGAAGTTGGGCCACAGATGCGGTGCCTGTCGTGCCCAATTGGTGAATCACAATCGAGGCGGCCGCGCTGGCAAGTTCCACGGCCTCACGGACCGAAGCACCGCTGGACAGCGCGGCGGCGAGGTTCGCAGAGACAGCGTCGCCGGCCCCAACAATATCAATTTCGCCCCGAAGCGGCCAGGCAGGAAGATAGTCCACCGTCCCAAGCGGAGAGGCTCCAAGAAGCCCTTGCTCGGCGAGAGTGACAAACACCAGCTGGCCATTGTGTCGTGCCAAGGCGGCCGCTTCGCGTTGGATCTCCGCTAAGCCAGCTTCCAGGCGCAGGCCCGTTAATCGACTTAGCTCGGCCCGATTCATCTTCAGGCAAACCGGCGGAAAGCCGCGGAGACTGCGACGGCTGTCGGCAAGCACTCGCAGCCCCGGCCGCTGGACTACAAGGTCCGCCAACTCCTGAAGGATACCCGCAGTCACGACGCCGGTTTCGGGTTCGTCCACCTGATCCATCACCAGCAAGGCATCGACCTGGCCTACGACTTCGCGCACGGCCTGAAGAAGTTGGTTTTGCACCAGCGGCGGCGTGGGACTCCAATTCTTGATGTCCAGACGAGAAAGTTCGCGCGGTGGCCGGCCTGCTTCCACAATCAACGGCTTGCAGTAGGTGAACGTATGCCGGAGCGGCGTAGACACGAAATAGTCTAGCCGGACGCCACGCTGCTGCCGCAGAGCGCGCGTAAGCTCATAACCTTCGGCATCTTCACCCACGAAGCCGATCGGAAAAATTTCGCCCACGCCAAGGGCCGATAAATTATTCACGATCGTTCCCGCTGCTCCGGCCTGCGCCCGAATCCGGATGACATTATGGACGGCCAGCCCGGTTTCCAGGGAGGTCTCCGGCTTGCCCGGATCAATTTCCAGGTAGCGGTCGAGGCAGAAATCGCCAAGTACAGCGAGGCGCAAGCGCGGATAACATTGCGTGATTTTCGCAAAACGCTCAGGAGTCATCAACGGCCCAACTCATGGTACAGATGATGCAGGAAAGCAAGGTTGTCGCACTGGACGTAGTGCATGGTGCCGCCCATACGGGCATAGCTCTTGCAAAAGCGCAAATAGTAGGCCGGACTCGTTTTCGCCGGTTCGCCCTGCGACCAATCCCATTGCCCGCCGTCCTGGAGATCCACAACGTAGATAGTATGCCCGCCGATCCGGGAGCGTCCTTCTTGCAAGCGCAAATTGTGGACGCAGCTGAGGCTTTTCTCGAAGATCTGCGGTCCCATGATCGCCGAGCCGATAGACAGCACAACACCGTCCTCCAGACCATCCACGGCAGCGGCGAACTGACAGAAGTCGATTTCAGCTGCGCGGCCAATAACAGCCCCGTTGAACATCGGATGGTTGGCAAGGATATCGTAGCCGATTCCCGGATGAACGGTCAGAGGGACTTGATGGCGGAAGGCTTCTCGGAAGAGCGATACTTGTTTCCAGGGATGGATCACGGTATGCCGGCCCGGCGGCAAATGATGCAGGCGCATGGCTCGCAGCAAGTCCGCTCGTGCCGGGGCCAGCGGATGTCCCGGCTCTGCCCGCAACAACTCTTCCAACTCTTCGGTCGATGGCAGAGTAGTTCCCTCTTCATGAATGAACCGTCCCAGGGCGCGGCCATAGCCTTCGCCCGCGATGCCCCCAGCAAGCAAGGCCAAATGAATGTTTCGCCCCGTCTCCGCCCAGGCGCCGAACGTTCCGGTGGCCACATTCGCCGCCACACTTTCCGTGGAACGCCCCAGCCAGGCGAACTCCCAATCGTGAATGCTGGTGGCGCCGTTGGTGGCCAGGTGGCTGAGCCAGCCTTGCTCCAGCATGCGTCCAAGAATCAGGGCGGCGCCGTTACGCAGCAGGTGCGCGCCACAGATCAAGAGGATGCTGGCCTCGCGGTCGCGGGCCGCCTGGAGACGTTGGGCGGCGGCCCGCACGGCGGCAACCGCTGCTGCATCGAGCGGCGGCGGCGGAGAGGACGGATCGACGAGAATGTCCTCGATTCGGCTCAGGCTCCGACGCTGTTCGAGCGGCAGAACGCGCAGGCGCGACAAATCCAGCGGGGGAGGAATTCGCTTCATGATTCGATCAGCCAATCCAACAAGGCGTCCGCATCTCGATAATCGGGAATCACCACATCGGCCCCTACCCCTAAGAGCCGCTGGCGTTTCCATTCGTCCATACGGCCAGAGCCATTGTTGGCCTCATCACTGGCCACGCCGACCGCCAATCCGCCGACTTCCTTGGTGTTAGCGATTTCTACATAGCCGTCTCCGAAGGCGAGAAGGCGAGCGCCAGAGATACGGTTCTCCGTGAGAATGCGGTTGATCAGAAGTTTCTTGGAGAATTGCCGATAATCGTCTTGAGCGCCATAAATCCGTCCGGGAAAATAGCGGGCAATGTCCAGCAAGGCCGCCTCGTTGTGGACGCACGGCTCATCGGTGCCGCTGGCCAGATAGAGAATCAGCCCCCGCTGCGTCAGTTTTTCCAGCAAGGACCGCGCGCCATGAACCAGAAGCTCATCCGCCGTCCGCCGTCCGCTGCGAAGTGCTTCGATACGGTCGCGGATGTGTTCGTCGAGGCGGCGCAGATATTCGTGTTTGTACCAGAGCGGCTCGCGGGGGCAGCCGCCGCGCTGGCGAATGCGTTCCGTCAACTGAATCATCTGATAAATAGTCTGTTTGCCGTTGAGCCGCATGATATCCTCTATCACCAGGCTGCGCAGGTCTTCCTCGCTTTCACCGGCACGACGTGGCAGCACTTCCAGAAAAAGCGGCACCATAACGTCCGGCCAGCCCTGCCGAATCAACGACAGAGTACCATCGAAGTCGAACAGCACATGACTGATCTCGCGCCGCGGCGAAAAAGGCGTATTGAACTCCACCCGACCGCTAAATCGTGGGACTTTCTTGATCACATATTCTCCTTAAGAGAGACAAAATATATTAA
>JAJPHU010000133.1 GCA_021325115.1 Planctomycetota bacterium
AAACGGCTGCCGACCGAGGCTGAGTGGGAGTGGGCGGCCCGCGGCGGCCTGGAAGGCAAACGCTATTACTGGGGCGACGAACTGCGGCCTAATGGCAAATGGATGGCCAACATTTGGCAAGGAGATTTCCCTACTGAAAATACCGCCAAAGACGGCTTCACGGGCACGGCCCCTGTGAAATCGTTCCCGCCCAATGCCTACGGCCTGTACGACATGGCCGGCAACGTCTGGGAATGGTGCGCCGACTGGTATCGTCCGGACTACTATGCAATAAGCCCCAAAAACAATCCGCAAGGTCCGGAATCGAGCATCGATCCCGATGGCCGCGATGAGCCGAAGCGCGTTCAGCGCGGCGGATCCTTTTTGTGCAGCGATAATTACTGTGTACGTTACCGTGCCGGTGCCCGCGGTCAGGGTGAACCGAAGACCGGCTTGTCCCACACCGGCTTTCGCTGTGTGCGTTCGGCCCGCTGAAAGCCTCCTCTTCACGAGACACGGCCATGTTGCGCTATCGTCTGTTGTTCACAATCCTTGTCTTCTCTTCCACGGCCGCGGTGCGGCCTGTCCCCGGCCAGGGGACAGCGGCGGATTACGAGCGCGCCAGCAAACTGCTCGATCTGACACAGAAAAAGGTTTTTAAGGATCGGGTAGATCCACATTGGCTGGCGGACAAACGCCGCTTCTGGTATCGCAACGACCTGCCCGGCGAGGCCCGCGAATTCATCCTCGTGGATGCCGCCAAGGGCGAACGCAAACTCGCCTTCGATCATGCACGGCTGGCCGCTGCTCTCGCTCAGGCGACGGATGAAAAACAGCGCGGCACGCATCTGTCGATTGATGATCTGGACTTTTCGGAAGACGGCACGGTGATGCGCTTCCGCGCCGGCGACAACCGCTGGAAGTGCGACCTGAAAAACTACACGCTTACGAAAGATGCCGCCCCCGCGTCTGCGCCGCCTGTCGAGAAAAAAGACCGAGATAAGCCGCCGCGACGATGGCGCGGAGAACGCCCGCGCCCCAGCTCTCCCGATGGCAAGTGGACTGTGTTGCTCAAGAACCACAACATTTATCTCCGCGAGCGCGCGACCGGCAAAGAATCAGCCCTCAGTCAAGATGGCAATGCCGACGAGGGTTATTCCGAGCGCGTCTTCTGGTCGCCCGACAGCAAGAAGCTCGTGGCTCTGCGTACCAAGAAGGGGCAAGAACACAAGGTTTATCTCATCGAGTCTTCGCCGCGCGATCAGTTGCAACCGAAGCTGCACTCGTTTGATTATCTCAAGCCCGGTGATCGTATTCCTATCACGAAACCGCATCTGTTTGCGGTGAATCCGTGCAAAGAAATTCCGGTCAAGGATGAATTGTTCCCGAACCCGTGGAGTATCGACGAGATACGCTGGGCGCCCGATTCGCAGCGCTTTACGTTCATCTACAACCAGCGCGGCCATCAGGTGCTGCGCCTCATCGCCGTCGATGCGGCAAGCGGCGCGGCCCGCGCTATTATTGATGAGCAAAGCAAGACCTTCATTGATTATAACAGCAAGTTCTTCCTGCATTATCTCGATTCGACAAATGAAATCATCTGGATGTCTGAACGCGACGGCTGGAATCACCTGTATCTTTATGACGGTGCCACGGGGCAAGTCAAAAATCAGATCACGAAAGGTCCGTGGGTGGTGCGCGGCGTCGATCACGTTGATGACCAGGGCCGACAGATCTGGTTCCGCGCCGGCGGCATTCATCCCGGCCAAGATCCGTATCACGTCCACTATTGTCGGATCAACTTCGACGGCAGCGGCCTGGTCTGTTTGACCGACGGCGACGGTACGCATAATATCGCTTATTCGCCGGATCGCCGTTTTCTCCTCGATACTTATTCGCGCGTGGACATGGCTCCGGTGACCGAACTGCGGCGCGCGACCGACGGCCAATACATTTGCGAGCTGGAGCGAGCCGACATCAGCGCCCTTGTGAAGACCGGCTGGAAGGCGCCAGAGCGTTTTGTCGCCAAGGGCCGGGACGGGCAAACGGACATCTATGGCGTCCTCTTCCGGCCAACGACTCTCCATGAAGATAAAAAATATCCTATAATTGAGCAAATCTACGCTGGCCCACAAGGTGCCTTCGTGCCCAAGTCGTTTCGCGCGTTCTACTATCCGCAACAGCTTGCCGAGCTGGGGTTCATTGTCGTGCAGATCGACGGCATGGGCACGAATTATCGCTCCAAAGCCTTCCATGACGTATGTTGGAAGAACCTCGGCGATGCCGGCTTGCCCGATCGTATCCTTTGGATCAAGGCGGCGGCGGCGAAATATCCGTATATGGACCTCCGTCGCATTGGCATCTACGGCGGCTCGGCTGGCGGTCAGAGCGCCCTCCGCGCCGTCCTCGCCTATCCCGATTTCTACAAGGCCGCCTCGGCGAATTGCGGCTGCCACGACAACCGCATGGACAAGATCTGGTGGAATGAGCTGTGGATGGGCTGGCCCGTCGGTCCGCACTATGCGGAGCAATCCAACGTCACCAACGCCCACAAGCTGCAAGGCAAGCTGCTGTTAATCGTCGGCGAACTGGACCGTAACGTCGATCCCGCCTCGACGATGCAAGTGGTCAATGCACTTATCAAGGCTGGCAAGGATTTCGAGCTGCTGGTCGTCCCTGGCGCCGGTCATGGCACACCTGGTGGCTATGCCCGGCGACGGGAACAAGACTTTTTCGTCCGTCATCTCCTTGGCGTCGAGCCGCCGGACCGCAATGCGCCTTCGGCACCGGTGAAGAAACCGGTTTCCCTGCACGCTCCTGGCTAGTTGGAAAGCTATTCGCACGACATGTGCTGCTCATTAAGCTTGTCATTTCAAGACGCCGCTGCGGACGGCGGCCGCAGCGCTGAGCTGATCGTTCAAAGGATCATCCAACGCCAGCAGATCGCGCAACGTCGGCGACAGGGACTTTTGCACCTGGGGACGGAGCAGGCGCTTTTGATATTGCTGTTGCGGCTTATCGCGGCGGCAGTAGAAAGCGTGCAGAGCCGTGCGGGGGCGGTCGGTGCGGTTGGCGGTGCCGGCATGCCAGGTGTGGGCATTGAGGACCACGACGCTGCCGGCCCGGCCGGTGACATGAACTTGATCGGGGTGATCGGCGAGCGGGTCGGCGAGGAGTTCGGCCGGTAGACGGCCCAGGCGGTGTGAGCCAGGGACAACGCGCGGAGCGCCATTGTCCGGCGTGAAGTCGTCGAGCATCCATAGCGTATTGCATACCCAGGGGCCGCGTGCATCGGCAATGGCAGACATATCGGCATGAAGCGGCTGGCCGCCGGCGCCGTGGGGATTGACCGAACGCGCGTGCAAGCTGCTCAGCTTGATACTCGGCCCCAGGACATAACGGACGTACTCCAGCAAGCGCGGCAAGACAATGACTTCGCGGAATACGTCGCCCTTGTCCACGAGGTTGGCCAGGCGGCGGCAGCCCGGCTCCGGCTTGAACTCCTGGCCCGCCGATTCGCCTTCGATCTGGAATAGCTCCTCGATGCGGTCGCGGAGCCGAGCCAGCAAATCGGCATCTATGAAATCCTCCAGGAGGAGATAGCCGTCTTCATCCAGGCGCCGCATTTCAACAGAGGATAGAGGCATCGGTTTTTGATTTTTGGTTTTCGGTTTCCCGTATCTCTATGTCTACGACTATACACACGGAAAACCGAAACCGAAAACCAAAAACCGATAAAGAAACAGGGCGTCCGCATTTCGGACGCCCTGTCGCTGCTCTTCCGTGACCGTAATGTCCTAGTTGACCATATCGCCCATTGCCACGCTGTCTCCTCCTAAGATGATGCCGTCTCCTCCTCCTAAGATGATGCCGTCTCCTCCGAAGGCGCAATCGGCACAGAACGGCCCCGCGTCCATGCAAGGCATCATCATAGGTGCCGGGCAATACGGATAGGGCGGCGGTTGGCAGCAGCGGCGGCGCTGGAACAGGCCGCCATGATGCCGGCCGCAGCCATAGCCGCAGCCATAGTAGGGATACATGCCGCCGTAGCAGTCATCCCAACCGGGATAGCCATAACCATACGAGCAGCCGTGCTTGCGTTGGCACCGGCGGCAGCAACAAGGCGGCGGTGGCGGCGGCATGTAGCAGCCGCAGAAACCGCCATCCATCCAGCCACCATAGGAGTAGCCGTAACCGTAGCCGCAGCAGTGCCTGTTGTGCCGCTGACATTTGCGGCAGCTGCACGGCGGCGGCGGCATGTAGCAGCCGCAGAAACCGCCATCCGCGAAGCCGTCATAGCCCATATCCCAGCCGCCATAACCGTCGCAATAAGGATAGCCATAACCACAGCCGCTGCTGTGCTTGCGCCAGCAGCGGCCTCGGCCACAGCATCCCTGGTTGCCGGGAACCAGCGGAGCACCATAGAAGCACCAGGCAGGGCAGCACGGCCAGCCCAGATAGGGGTTGCCATATCCCGCACCGTAGCCACAGCCACAACCGCCGCAATGTCTGTGGCCGAACTTGCGCTGACACTTGCGGCAACAACAGGGCGGAGGCGGCGGAGGACAGGCCAAGGGCAGAAGGTTAGGAACCATCGGGCAGGCCGTGGCAAGTCCGCAGCCCTCAAGCAGACCCCCGCAGCCATCGCCGCCAAGCGTGCCGTCGCCATCGAGCACGATGGCGCCATCGGGCACGTCCTTCTTGGGTGCGGTCGAGGACTTCTGCGGGGTGGGCTTGATTTTCGACGAATCCTGTTTTGACGAATCCTGCCCTGCGGAAACGTCGAACGACGTTAGCTCGCCATCCACCATCAGGGCGAGCAGAGGGTGGCGCGCGTCGGCCGAGAACTGCCGGAGGAGATCCGGCGAGCTAGGGCCGAACGAATCGAGAGAAAGGAATTCTGCCGGGGGTTCGGGCGTCTGTGCGGCCGCCGCCGAGGCGGCCAGCAGCAAGACAGCGACTCCTCGGAAGAGAAGGGAGACACGGACCATCCATTTTCTCCTTTTAGGGATCTCAGAACGGCCAGAACGGCACACACGGGCGGGGACGCATGCGCCGGCGATCGAGCAGCATCGTATTGCTTCTTTCTTTTCGGCTTGCCGTCCTATTTATCCCAACTCGGAATGGCCGCGGCGGCGGCCGGCGCACGCTCCGACCGCGCCATTGTCCGTGCAGAAGGCATTCCTCGATTGATTGTTGTTCTGTTCAGAAAAAGGCTGCCGTGCGCCGTCCGTGACATCGGCATAGCCGCTTCGTTCGGCATTGGATTCGCTGCGCATAGGAGAGAGAAGGGTCGGCTCGTACAATTAGCGGAGGCGAGCGGCTGGTGTCAGCCGGCTGGTTGCCGCCGCTACCAGTCGGCTGATATCAGCCGCTCGCCCAGGGCACCAGCCGCTCGCCCCTACAGCTATGTTTCAACCCAGAAAGACGTACATGGTCGAAACTCATTTGAAATATCCCATCCTGCTTTCCATCCTCGCGGCGGTGTTCACGCTCGCCCTCAAATCCGCGGCCTACTTCCTGACCAGCTCGGTCGGCTTGCTTTCTGATGCCGTGGAATCGCTGGTGAACCTGGTCGCAGCAGTGACGGCCTATTTCTCGCTGCGTTACGCTGCTCGGCCGGTCGATGAATCGCATACCTACGGACACGAGAAGATCGAGTTTTTCTCCAGCGGGTTGGAAGGCATGCTCATCGTGGCAGCGGCGGCGGCCATCGCCTGGTATGCCGTGCAACGGCTCTTCGCTCCGCAGCCGTTGCAACCGCTCGGCCCCGGATTGGCTATCTCGCTGAGCGCCTCCCTCCTCAACGGTGTTACTGCTGTGGTCCTGCTCCGCGCCGGCCGACGGTACGGCTCTATTGTCCTGGAAGCGGATGGCTGGCACCTGCTTACGGATGTCTGGACCAGTGCTGCTGTGCTTGGGGGGCTGAGTCTGGTATGGCTGACCGGCGTACAGCTGCTCGATCCCTTGATCGCCCTGGCGGTGGCCGCCAACATTCTCTGGACCGGCTTCGGCCTGATTCGCCGTTCCTTCGATGGCCTGATGGATCGCGCTTTGCCGCCGCAAGAGCAAGCTGCCGTGCGTTCGGCCATCGAACAGCACCTGGGGCCAAACATGGATTATCACGCCCTGCGCACGCGCCGGGCCGGCCGTCGCCGTTTCGTCGATTTTCATCTGCTGGTGCCAGGCCGGCTCACGGTGCAGGAAGCGCACACGCTGACCGGCTGGATTGAGGAGTCGGTGCGCGGCGCTCTGCCCGATCTGGAAGTCACCGTCCATATTGAGCCGATTGAAGATCGGGCATCGTGGCGCGACAGCGCTCTGTTGCCATTGGAAGAAGCCCGCCGTGCCCGCGGCGAGATGGACGCGCCCTCGTCAAGTTCATAATGCAAACTCCGGCGTTTGGTTGCGGCAGGAGAGGTGTCTTTTGTGAACGTGCTCGAATTCACGGCCCTGGTAGGGGCCGGCGCCTTGGCGGCCGGTTTCTTGGGCGCGTTGACCGGATTGGGCGGCGGCGTCGTCATCGTACCCTTGTTGGTCCTCATGGGCGTGGACATGAAATATGCGATGGGGGCGTCGCTGGTTTCCGTCATCGCCACCTCGTCCGGAGCGGCAGCCTCCTATGTCAAGGAAGGCTATTCCAACATCCGCATCGGCATGTTTCTGGAGATCGCCACTACCCTGGGAGCACTGACCGGGGCGTATCTGGCGCACATTATTCCTACACAAGCTCTCTCCATTATCTTCGGAATGGTCCTGTTGATTTCCGCCTATCTGTCGTATCGGACCCTGCCGCGCCAACACGGCACCGAACAACCCGATCCGCTGGCGGTGCGCCTGCGCCTGGACAGTGCCTATCCCATTCCCGAAGGCAAACAGCCTTATCACGTCCATCGCGTACCCTTGGGCTTCAGCCTGATGTACCTGGCCGGCTGCCTCTCGGGACTGCTCGGCATCGGTTCCGGCGCATTCAAGGTGCTGGCCATGGATCAGGCCATGCGTATTCCTTTCAAGGTGTCCACGACGACGAGCAATTTCATGATCGGCGTCACCGCCGCCGCCAGCGCTGGCGTCTATCTGCACTATGGTCAAATCGTCCCCGCCCTGACTATGCCGGTCACACTCGGCGTCCTGATTGGCTCGCTGTTGGGAGCGCACGTACTGATGGGAGCACAGACACGCATGCTGCGGCGCGTCTTCAGCGTGGTCATCCTGGCGATGGCCCTGCAAATGATCTACAAGGGCTTTACGGGGAAATTGTAAAATGTCCGAGCCATCCCGCTATTCTGGCCCCAGCGATGAGCGCGTCGAGAGGATCATCAGCGGACTGTTGCGGATCGGCGTGATCACTTCTGCCCTCATCGTCTTTTCTGGCGGCTTGCTCTATCTGCTACACGACGGTCGCCAGCCGGCCCCGAACCTGGGGCAATTCAAGCCGGAGCAGCTGCGCAGTCCCGCTCACATTTGGGGCGAAGCGGTCGCCCTGCAGCCTCTCGGCCTTATCATGTTCGGCTTACTCTTGCTCATCGCCACACCGGTGGTGCGTGTGATCTTCTCCGTCGTTGCCTTCGCTCTCCAACGCGATTATCTGTACGTCCTCTTCACACTTCTTGTCCTTGCTATTCTGTTGTACAGCCTGTTCAGCGGCTATCTGACGGGCCGAGGGGCCGCAGAAGCTATGTTTTTTCCGCCGTGGCCTCTGGTCTGGTGTTGAATTTGCTGTAGTATGGCCGAATGCTTTCGCGGGACGCCCGTCTTGCCCCTACGGGGGCCTAATTCGACTGGAGGTGACCAAATGGCTCGAGCACTAAAAGGAACCTTGATACTGGGGCTGGCCTTGGGGCTGGCGAACCTCGCCTGGGGGCAAGGACAACAACCGAATCCACCAACTCAGCAGCCGGTTCTTGGTGTGCTCTCTCTTCCCGATGTGCAGAAAGAGCTAAAAGTGAGCGAGGAACAGCTCAACAAGCTCAAGGACGCTCTCGGCAAAATGATGGAAAAATACAAGGACGACTTCACCAAGCTCCCGCGGATGACTCCCGAGGAGCAGCAGAAAAAGATCAAGGTCATCATGGAGGACAGCCACAAGGTCATGGCCGGCATCCTCGACGCCAAGCAGATGAAGCGCTTGAAACAGATCGAATGGCAGATGGCGGGCATCGGTGCTTTGCAAGACCCCGAGTTGCAAAAAGAGCTAAAACTAAGCGACGAGCAGAAGAAGAAATTGGATGGCCTCTTCAACGATGCGAACAAGAAGGTGCAAGAGATGATGCGGAGCCAGGAAAGAGCGCCGGAGAAATATCAGGCCGTCGTCAAGGATCTTGAAACGAAGGCGAACAATGTACTGACCGAGGAACAACAGAAGAGCTTCAAGGAACTGAAAGGGCCGAAGTTTGAGTTTTCGCAACCCAAGAACGGGAGATAAGGGCTAGCGGACAACCCCCTCTCCCTTGTGAGGGAGGGCCTGGATAGGGTAATGTAAGCATCATTCAGCTAAGGAGTTCTAGCCTTCCACCCCAACCTTCCCCACCAGGAGGGAGGGCAATGTCTGCTCGTCCTAAGGGCGAATGGGACTGCAGGACCCATTGGCAGCGTGCCCTGCAGTCCCGTTCGCTCTTAGATATGAATGGCGCGTCGTCCAACCGCCAGCGCCGCCTCGCGCACTGCTTCGGACAATGTCGGATGGGAGTGGCAGATGCGTGCGATGTCCTCGGCACTGCCGGCAAACTCCATCACTGTCACACATTCGGCAATCAATTCCGAAGCGCGCGGGCCGAAGATGTGGACGCCCAAGACGCGATCTGTCTGGGCATCCGCAAGGATCTTCACCACTCCCTCGGTCTCGTCCATGCAGCGGGCGCGCGGATTGGCAGTGAAGGGAAACTTGCCGACGCGATAATCGCGGCCGCTGGACTGGACTTGCTCTTCAGTCAAACCGACGCTGGCAACCTCCGGCCAGGTGTAGACCACGCTCGGCACGGTTTCGTAGTGGACCTGCGTTTTCATGCCGGCCAGCCGCTCGACGCAGGCGATGCCATCCTCTTCGGCCTTGTGCGCCAGCATTGGTCCCTCAATGAGATCGCCAATAGCGAAAATGCCCTTCACATTGGTCTCGAAGTTTTCATCCACCAGGACACGGCCGCTCCGCTCGTCGGTTTGAACGCCGACCTCGCTCAGTCCTAATCCCTTGGTGAACGGCCGACGGCCCACAGCTACGAGTACCTTATCGCCCTGGAAACGCACATCCTTACCCTCGTGTTGGGCATCGACGACCATCTGTCCGCCCTGGGCGCCGGCGCCGGTGACTTTCGTTTGTAGCTGAATTGCCAATCCTTGCTTGAGCAGCGAACGATATAGCAGGTTGGCGATTTCGCCATCGCTTTGCGGCAGGATGCGTGGCATAAATTCGAGGACCGTCACCTTGGCGCCCAGCCGGGCCCATACCGATCCCAACTCCAGGCCGATGTAGCCCCCGCCGACCACAATCAGAGACTGCGGCACACGCTCAAAGGACAGCGCCTCCGTGGAACTGACAATGGCGCTGCCGTCGAAAGGCAGCGCTGGCAAGCCAGCCGGTTCACTGCCGGTGGCCAGGATGATGTGCCGCGCTTCAAGGATGGTCTCTTCGGCGTTGGCGCCGGTGACGGCGACTTTGCCTTCGCCCATCAGTCGACCGGTGCCGATGTAGGACGCGATTTTGTTTTTTTTGAACAGAAAAGCAACGCCGTCGGTGAGGCTTTTGACGACGCGGTCCTTGCGGGCGAGCATGGCGGGGAGGTCAAGACGCACCGGACCGACGTGGATGCCGTGCTTGTCCAAATGCGACTTGGCCTGGGCGTACAACTCGCTGGAATCGAGCAGCGCCTTGCTGGGAATGCAGCCGATGTTGAGACAGGTGCCGCCCAGAGTGGCGCGTTTCTCAATGCAGGCCACACTCATACCCAGCTGCGCCGCGCGGATGGCCGCCACGTAGCCCCCTGGACCTGCCCCAATCACCAACACATCGTAGCGTTCGGCCATGTCCCTTCACTTGCCTCTTGCGGAAAACCTTTTCCTTCGTTGTAGGATGCGTGGCGCGGTTTTCCAGGGCGGCCGCGAACGGAACGAGTTGGAAGGGGCGGGCGATGTCCGTCGCGGCCACTTCTGAATCGTTGGGGCTGACCTTGGGATCACTTGCTTTAAGGGCGAACCACTAAATTTTTGTGGGGCTGGCTGCCAGCCTGCTCTACAAATCCTTGCCGCTAGAGCGTATTGCAAGCAGGTGTAGCGTTTTTCTCCCTTCCCTCTTGTGGGGGAGGAAGACATCTAGCTGCTACACCTAACTTGCAATGCGCTCTAGCCCTTGGCGCGCTGGGAGCGAGGAGGCGGGGGAGGAGGCCCTTTTTTCTTTGGGGGACCTTCGGTTTTTAGCATCAAATCGTAATGACCGGGTTCAGGACTGGGCACCACTTCGACAGCTAAACCGGAGCCGAGCGGATCAGAGTAACGCATAGGCAACTCCACGGCATCTGGCGGCGCACCTTGGTACTGGGTCTGGACCATGATGCGATACCAACCGGCGGGCGCTCCCGGTTTGCCTTGGGTGGTGAGGGAATAGCTGCCGTCCTTGATCTGGCCGAAGGGAGAGTCGTTCAGCTTGTTTCCTTTCTCCTTATCGGGCACGAAGACGAGTCGGCCGTCCGCCAAAGGTTTGCCGTCCACCGTCACCTTGCCCTCGACAGGATAGAGCTTGCCTATTCCGGAACAACCCGACAACGTCCAAATGACAATACCCAGGACGGCAAACCATCGCATCGGAAGCCATTTTGTCATCGTGGGGAACCTCCTGAAATTTTGTTCACACGCTCGCCGCGCCAGCAAGGATCGCCTTCGCGAGCGCGGCGGACGAGTAAAGAAATTGCTTCGTTTAGGGCTAGCGGTCTTTTCTCTCCCCCTTGTGGGGGAGGGTTGGAGGTCTTTTCCCTCCCTCCTTGTGGGGGAGGGTTGGGGTGGGGGGACACCCCTCCTGGGCTTCCTTGCCTTGACACCTCCTACCTCGCCCCTCCCCCACAAGGGGGAGGAGGTTTGGTCCGCTAGCTCTTAGAAATCCGGACCGGGCGTTCCCACCGTGAATCCGGTTGGCTGCCAGCCGAGCCAGTTCATGCAGGCATACTGCCAGCTTGTCAGGGAGATGGCCGTGCTGATGGTGCGGGCGCTGCCGTCGCCAATGGCACACAGAATCACGCCAGGATGCAGGCTCTGGAGCGTCGAGGTATCGCAGGTATTGACGGTGGTGTTGGTCTGCAACGCCGTACCGCCGTGGGCAGAGGCCGCAATACGCGGATAACCCTGGGAAGACGACCAATAGTAGTATCTCCCCTGCGGGAAGTTCCCCCACCCGCCCGAGATGGGGCCATTGAAGACAGGCGAGTCCCAGGTGAAGTTGACGCCGCTCCAGCTGCCGCTGGTACCGGCGTCGCCCCAATTATGGTCCGCCCAGGCGGCAATCTGTTCGTTGCCGTATTGCTTCCAGGCGCAATACCCGAGACACTCGCCGAAAAGGACCGTGTTGGAAGTTCCGTTGGGCATGCCCGTAATCACGGTCTTCCCGCCGAATTGCACAGGAGCAAAATTGATCCGGTAACTGGTCCCTGCCTGTCCCAGACCAATACCATTGTTCACGGGGACAGTAGTGGGGACCATTCCATTGACGAGGGAGGCGTCGGAGGGACAGTAAAACACCTTGACCGGCTGGTTAACCAGGTTGTAGGAGTCATAGGGTTGCGAAGGATCCAGGCTCGGGTTGTAGGACATATTGTAGAGGTTTTGTTGTTCGAGAAAGGGCAGAAGGAAAAAATGAGTCGTCCCTATCGCATTGGTGCCCATCATGCCTAGCGCTGGCGGAAGCGAACCATAGGTGTCATTGAAGTTGTGCATCGCCAGGCCCAATTGTTTGCAGTTATTGGTGCATTGCGTGCGTGCTGCCGCCTCGCGGACCTTCTGGACCGCAGGCAGAAGCAGGCCAATCAAGATGGCAATGATGGCGATCACGACGAGAAGCTCGATCAACGTGAACGCGCGTTTCCACCGGATTCTGTTCCTAAAGCTGCGCATTAAAACCTCCCTTTCCCGGACAAAAGCGATTAGAAAACATTCGCGGAGGGGGTACATCTCCCCCTAAGGGGTAACGGACTTTTCCCTCCCCCCCAAGGGGGAGGGTTCGGGGGGGACACCCCTGCTTGGCTCCCTTGCCTTGACACCCCCCACCTCAACCCTCCCCCACAAGGGGGGGAGGAGGTTTGGTCCGCTAGCTCTAATAAAAAAGAAATGTCACGAGCGGTCGATGTGTTACAGCAATTTTTGAAGTAAGCGTCCAAGCTGCGGACGTAACGAGGACCGTCTTTACGACATAAGTATTTAGGATCGCCGAAAATGAGCGCACGAAAAGAGAATGGCGGATAGAATGGCCTTGGCAAGACCGGTATGAGGCGCAGCTTTCTCCTTAGGTTTCATTGGAGATTGTGCAACTGTGCAGAGCAGCAAAATAGAACTCCCGGTGCGGAGTCAGGAATGGTTCATCGAGAACGTGCGCAAGTATCAGGCTCGTCTTCGCGCGTCGATTCGCGCTTTGGGGGTGCGCCCGGAGGCGGTAGATGACCTTGCCCAAGACGTTTTTATCCTCGCTTGGCAAAAGATGACGGATTTCGGTACGGGTGATTTCGGGGCCTGGCTGGTGCAGATCGCCCGGCGGCTGATCGCCAACGAGCGGCGCAAAGAAGCGGGCCGCCGGCGCATCTTGGCCGGGGAGTTCACGGACTTTATGCTGCGGTCGCTCGCCGAGGCCAAGGAGCCTGCTGAACAGCTCGCGCAGGCTGAGGAAATTGGCACTTTGCAAGACTGCCTGGAAAGACTGCCGCCCAAGGGCCGACAGATGATTCAGTGGCGTTACTTCGAGCAGCTTTCACCAGGGGCTATTGCTAGCCGCCTCGACCGGCCATCGAATTATGTGCGGCAGAGTTTGCTGCGTTTGCGGCGCTTGTTGTTACAGTGTGTGGAAAGGCAATCCCTGCGCCAGAACAGGTGATGTTATGTTCGCAGAGAACGGAAAGTCCATTGAAGCCGCTCTGAGCCGTTTCCTTGACGGCGAACCCAATCCGGGCGATGGCGCGGCCTTGGCGGCGGCCATGGCCAAGGACGAACGTTTGGCCGACGAAGTGCGCCGCCTGCTTGCCCTCGACGACCTGCTCCGCCAGGCGGCCGAGCTGAGTCCAACCGCATTTCTTGAGGTGGTGCAGACAAGGCTCGCGGCCGAGGCGGATGCTGACCGCTTTACCCAGGCCGTTCTCCATCGTCTCCCCGAGGCAGCAGCCGACACGCCATCGGAGGCGTCCCCGCTTCGCCGTCGCTTCCGCTGGGCCAGATCGCGCCTGATGCTGGCGAGCGCCGCCCTCGCGTTGTTCGCGCTGGGTGCAGCCTGGTGGCTAACAGCGCGGAGAGATGGGACCGGCCTCTCGCCGAGCGCAGAAATCGCCTGGCTGAGGAACGCCCAGAATTGCCGCTGGGCCGACGAGGGAGCCCCGGCAGGCGATCTAAGACCTGGAAAGGTGCTGCATCTCCAGCAGGGGTTGGCCGAGCTTCACTTTCGCAGCGGGGTCCGCATCGTCCTCCAGGGACCGGCGAGCTTGGAATTTCTGACCAGCCATAGCGTCCGCCTGCTACGCGGCAAGTTGGCGGCCTCTGTGCCCGAATCGGCTCGGGGGTTCGAGGTCGTTTCTCCTGGAGGGAAAGTGGTGGATCTCGGCACCGAGTTCGGCGTCGGCGTGGAGGAAGACGGCTCGACGCAGGTGTATGTTTTTCGCGGCGAAGTTGAGGCCCAGGCCGCTCAGGGGGAAGTCCTGGCCAGCGCCATCGTCAAACTCAAGGAGCAACAATCGGCCCGGATTGGCGCGGAGGGGGTTCACCTTGGTCCCGCAGGTCTGGGGACAGACAGCTTTGTGCGCGAAATTATTCCGCCGCCGATTGTCACGCCGCGGACGTTGGCACTCGATTTCCATCAGGCGATTACCGGCACTCTCCCGGATAAGAACGGTCAAGGCACGGGCCTGACTCACCGTTTACCCGGCACCCGGCACGATCTGCGCACCCGCGACAAGAACCTGCGCCTCGACCCGGCAACGGGCTGTTTAAAAATGACTATCCACGATAACGATCTGGACCACCAACGAAAGCTCTACCAGGGAGAATACATCGGCGTTCGCCTGGCCGACCTGGGCTTTACCGGAGGGGAAGACTTTGCGGTCATGGCTGTCATCCCAAATACGCCGCTTCTGGGCGGAATTGGACAGCTCGGCCTCTATGCCGGTGTCCGCAGCGATAAATGCATCCGCGGCGGCTTGCTTCGTCGCTGGGGCAGCAAGGAGGGCGGTTATTACCACCAATTTTTCGTCCACAATAACGGCGGGCTAGACTCGCGGCTGCATACCGTTGGCCTGATGTCCGGCGGTGAAGATCTGCGGCTGACACTCCAGCGGAGTCGGGGCAAGTACGCGCTGACGATCGAGAATCTCACCAGCGGCACGTCCAGCACGCTCTCGAATTACCACCCGGATTTCCTCGACGATGAACGCAACTTGTACGTCGGCGTCTTCGCTGCTGTCCCCTGGGGAAAATGGCCGGGAACTCTCTACGTTAAGGAGTTCAAAGCTACGGTATGGACCCTGGCGCCTTACATGAAAAACGGGGGAAAGTGACCGAAGGTGCTTTGCAAGCAGGCAGCGGCGAAGGACCGGCGTCGGCCAGCTGATGGGAGCTTGTCAGCCAGTTGACGCCAGCCCTTCGCCTATTCCTTGACCTCGACGGTCCGCCACAGCTGGCTCTTGGCCTTGTCGTTGGACTTCTGTTGGATCAGCCTGCCTTCGTCATCGACATCCAGGACAAGGCTATTGGACTTGGGTTTCAACCGCCGCTCCGCACCGCTTCCTTGCCAGATCCAGAGTTGGTTGTCGTTTTTCTGGGACCGGCTATCCCAGACGATGATCGGTGCGCCCGCCTCGTTCGCTTCCTCAAACACATCGAGTACCTTGCCGCTCTGGCGATTGATTATCTTGTAGTAGTCGCCTTCCTTTTCCAACTTCCACTGGCGTGCTTTGCTGTTGTTATCTTCGGCCAAGACCGCCCGCGCACCGGCCTCATCGGAGTCTTTGTCCACAGCGAGCACCTTGCCGGTCTTGACGTGGATGATTTTGACGTACTTGGCATCCGCGGCATCTGCCGGGGCAGCCAAGATACAGGTTAGAACAGCGACCAGAACCAGTCGAACCATGGCACACCTCGGTTGGTGAAAATGCAAGGAATGCATCGACCTGGAGGGAATTCTAGACCGGCGAGTGGCCGGCGTCAGCCGGCTAACGCTGGCCGTTCGCCTCCTTCGCCGCCGCCCGGTGCAAGCGCTCGAGGGCTTGAGCCGGGCGCGGATCGCTCGGTTTCTGTTTTTGGGCGTTCCTCAGGTGGGTTTCCGCTTCGAGATATTTTCCCACGTCAAGGAGCACTTCGCCCAGGGCCAGTTGCAGATGAAAGCTATCCGGCGCGCACTCGACTCCCTGGCGCAGCGGGGCGATGGCGGCAGCCGGATCGCCCAGATATTTCTGAGCCAGCCCCCAGAAGAGGTAAGCCTTGGCCTGCGCCGGTTGCAGGTGCGTGGTGCGTCGGGCCTCTTCGATACAGGCCTGGAACCATTGGCGCGCCTGGAGAGAGTTTGCCGCGCGTTTCCATTCCGTTTCGGCCCAGACAAAGAGCGTGTAAGTGAAGAGGTAATGAGCATGGGCGCTGTTGGGGTCCAGCCGCACGGCCTCGCGCAGATACTTTTCGGCCTGCTCGTAATCGCCGGCACGGGCCAGGTTGAAGCCGGCGCGGGCATAGACGCGCGCCGTCGGGTTGGTCTGGGCTTCTTGCAAATACAGAGCGGCGGCTTCCGCAAAACGGTCCTGGTTTTCCAGCTGGCTCTCCTGCCGCAGCCACTCGTAGTGCCCGACACGTAGTTGCTCGACTTCTTCGCGGAAAGGGTCCGGCCAGGGCGGATCATCGGGCAGAGCAGCTGTCTCGCGGTCATAGTTGGCCGCAGCCGCAATATCACCATTCAGGCGGGCCAGAGCGGCCAGCTGAATCGTCGCTCTCTTGCGGGCCAGCGGGCTGGCCTGGGCCTGACGCAAAAAGTCCTCGGCGCGATGCCGGTCATCGTGGGCCAGCGCAATCAGTCCCAGACCGAGAGCGACACGAGGATCCTCAGGCCGGAGATGCCGTTCGTCCTGGAACAGTTTCTCGGCTTCCTCCCACTCCTGTCGCTCCAGACACGCTTCCGCTAACTGCAAACGCACAGCAGATTGGTACTCCGGCGCGGAGCGGCCAGCTGCCGCGAGCGCCTGCCGAAGAAAAGTTGGAGCATCGTCGGGACGCCGCTTGAGGGCAACGAGCGCGCGGCCATATGGCCAATCTGGATATTGCGGATCGAGATAGGCAGCTTCGGCAAAACAATTATCGGCCTCGCTGTATAACTGATGGACGAGGAAGATCATCCCCAGGTGTCCCCAGGCTTTGGCGTCGCCGGGGTGCTCCAGCACTTTCTGGCGAGCATGCTGGACGGCCAACCGTACTTCAGCATCGAGAATGTCAGGCAGCGGCGGGCTGGGAAGCGCCGGGCCATGCCATCGCCGCCAGCTTTCCACCGCACCCGCGGCCAGTACCAACACCACAATCCCCCACAGGCCCCAGCGCCAACGGCAAGACGAGCCAACAGGCAAGGGAAGAAAAATCATGGCCTCCGACCCTCCCCTTTGCGCAGCACGATTGAGCGATCTACGGCGCCGCCGGGGAATTGTTCCTTGGTCCCGTCCGGCCAATTCACGAAGATGCCATCGATTTGTTGCGCGGCGCCCAATCCCAAAAAGGCCCACGGCGAGCAGCTAGAAAGATAGCTCTGTGCAGGGTTGATGAGGCGCAGCCACTTGTGCGGGCCAGACTGGATAACCACCTCCGCGCCGTAGGCGTCGCGGTTCCATTTCGGATCGATTAGGCGCACTTTAAGCCAATGGCCGCGGTTGGGGGCCACATTACGAAATAGTCGGGCGCGATTGCCGATGGTAGTGACGAGCAAATCCGGAGCGCCGTCATCATCGAAATCTTCACACGCCAGGCCGCGGGCTACGTTCCAGCGGCCGCAGAACGCCGGGTTAGCTGGCGAAATGTCGCGGAACTTGCCCGTGCCATCACGGGCAAAGAGTTGGTTCCGTTCGGCGTAGGTCTCCCAAAAACCGAGGTCGGTGTCCTTGGCTGGACCGCCACGAAGCACGCGGCCATTGACGACGGCAAGGTCCAGCGTACCGTCGAGATCGAAGTCGGCCAAGAGAGTGCCGAAGCCGGTGCCCCGCCACTGGCTGGATGCCAGGCCCAGCAGCCGTGTCCGATCGCGGAATTGGCCGCGCGGCCCTTGCTTCCAGAGCGTGTTTGTCTCCGAGGTCAGATGGGTAACGTAGACATCGAAAAGGCCATCGTTATCGACATCGCCCAAGGCGATGCCCATGCCGGCAAACGCCTGGCCCATTGCCGTGTAGGCGATGCCGCGAGAGACGGCTTCGTTGGTGAAAGTGCCATCTTTCTGATTGATCCATAAGTGATTGGGTTTGCCGTCATTGGCGATGAAGATGTCCGGCCAGCCGTCGCCGTCGAAATCGGCACACGCGACGCCAAGTCCCGGTCCCGGCAGCCGGCCGATGCCCGACGCGAAACTGACATCCTCAAAGCAAACCCGACGAGGGGGAGGTGTATCCCCCCCGTTCGCCGGGCCGCGATTGTGGAAGAGCTTGCTGCACGTGCCGGAGAGAATCTTCGGACCACAAAAGTCCTTGTGGCCATCCGGCGCAACACAGGTTTCCTTGGTCGGGTCGTAATCAACATAGTTGACGACGAGGAGGTCCAGCCAGCCATCGCGGTCGTAATCGAGAAAAGCCGCCGATGCCCCCCACAGTTTGTTGCGCAGGCCGGATTGGGCGGTCACGTCCTCGAAGCGCCCGCTGCCACGATTGAGGAACAGGCGAATGCCGCCGTACTGAGTCAGCAGCACGTCCGGCCGGCCGTCGTTGTTGACATCGCCAACGGCCACCCCCATGTTGTGGCCGGCGACATCCAGTCCTGATCCCGCGGTCACGTCCTGGAGCTTGCCGTTGTCCAGCCGTTTGTACAGCCGATTAACGGCGGAGGAGTCGGGGCCAGCGCTTTGGAGTAGGTAGAGATAAAGTGTGTTGTCGCTGTCCCAGAGGAAGGCACAGCCGGAACCCATCGACTGCGGCATGAAGTAGGTGCCGATTGGCCCGGGATCGTGCTGGAAATCCAGACCTGTTGCCTCCGTAATATCCTCGAACCAACAGGGGGCGCCGGCCTCCTCGATAGAAGGAACTTGGGGAGACTGCACGGACCAGCAGCCGGATAATCCAAGACTCAAGCCCAGCAATAGACCGACGGTTCGCCGAATAAAGATCATGTGTGCTAGACTCTGCGAGGCAACGCACCGAGCATAGCAGTCCAGATGAGATTGTACAAGAGATCATCGCGGCGGCGGGTAACGTCAAGGCAGGATGCGTTGGCCGACGGCACTGTTGAGTCGTAGCATGGTGCGGCGATGATACACCAAGGCTTCGAGATAGTCGTGGACAATCTCCTCGTACTCTCTCTGGGCCTCCAGCCAGGAATCGAGGCTGGCCCGTCCGTTGGCGAACAAACGATCTTGCTCGTCGCGCACAGCGCGGGCGTCGGGCAGGATGTCGCGCTCGTACTGTTGTACGGTCTCCCGGGAGACAGCGTATTCCGTCGCCGCGTACTGTACTTCATCGATGATGCGGCGTTCCAGCCCCTGCTGTTCTATCTGTGTCTGTGTTACGTTCAGCCGGGCGCGGGCGATGTCACCTTGATTGCGGTCGAAGAAGGGCAAAGAGAAAAGCACCCCCAGACCCCAGCCGCTGGCGCTCTGTTGGCCCAGAGGGGAAAAATCATTGCCGTTAAAAGGAGTATAAAAGACGAAAATATCATCGACAGCTTCGGCCCTCTCTCGTCTCAGGTCTGCCAAGGCCCGGCCCATCCCGAGCCGATAGGCCGTCAGGTCGGGCCGCGTTTGCAAGGCCAGGCGAATCAACTCTTCCAGGCCGGGAGGCGGCGGCGCGTGATCGTGCAACGTGCCGTTCACCTCAAGTAAGCTCGCTTGCTCGCTGGGTATCCCCACGAGCAGGGCCAGCTCGCGGCTGGCGCGGAACAAGGCGGCTCCGGCACGCGACATCGCCAACTCGGCGTTGATTCGGGCCAGCGAAAGCGTATCGAGCGCTGCCCTTTTGGACCAGCCAGCCGCTAACGCTGCTGGTTCGCCTGCTAGATTACGGATCGTCTCTTCCATCGCTTTGACGCGTGCCAATCCAGCCTGCAAGGCATGCAGCGCCAGACGTGCTTCCAGCACATCGATAAAAACATCATGGAGCCGCTCTATTTTCCGGCGGACAGCGTCCTGATATTGAGCCTCCAATACATTCTTCGCCTCCTGCGCCGCGCGGATACGGTAGATGCGCTTGCCGTTGACATCGATCGGCTGAATGATGGTGAGGTCATAGTTCGTGGATGCCGGCCGTTGCGGCGAGAAGTGGCCATAGGGAATGGCGTTGACGTTGAAGAAGAGCAGCGGATTGTTGCGTAGTCCGGCGCTGAGGATGTCGGCGCGGGCTTTGGGAATATCCTGAAATTGGGCGGCCAACTCTGTGTTGCTGGCAACCAGCTGGGCGAGGGCCGCACTCAACGATAAGGCGTTGGCCGGCCCTTCGTCTTCGGCCGGCACTTCCAACGGACCCGTGAGGTAGCTTTCGGGACTGGTCGGACTCGGCGCCTCCTCGATGCGCAGCTGGACGCCCTTGCCTCTGGGAATGCGGCGTTTGCCGCGCCGCGCCAGGGCGAACGGCATCGGCAGCGGCAGGCGCCGCTCCTCGCCCAAGCGCGGCTCATCCGCGCCGGGACTGGGCGGCAGCAAGTTCTCTCCACCGGGCGGGTCAAGATGACGAAACCGTCGGGCCTGCGTCTCTTTGAGCCGCTGGCGATTCGTCATCAATATGAGATCATCAATGACGACAATTTGGGCGGCAACAGAAGAGGACAACAGGACAAGAGGACACGGGGACAAGGTGAAAAGCAGAATCAGAAACCATGCATCCCGGGATGTGGGTATCATCCGCTTCATACAATATCCTCCTTAATCCTTTCCCCCTGTCACCTTGTTACCTTCTCTAGAGCGCATGGCAAGTAGGTGTAGCGGCTAGATGTCTTCCTCCTTCCCCCTTGTGGGGGAGGGAGAAAAACGCTACACCCGCTTGCCATGCGCTCTAAGGCAGGATGCGTTGGCCGACAGTGGTGTTGAGATGCAGCATGGCGCGGCGGTGGCGCGCCAGCGCCTCCAGGTAAGCGCGGATCGTTTCCTCGTAATCGCGCTGGGCCGAAAGAAACAAACCAACATCTTTATGCTCTTCCAAAAAGCGACGATATGCTTCCTCCCGACGGCGACGAACCGGACCCAGAATGTCTCGTTCGTATTGCTCGACTGCCTGGCGCGAAACTGCATATTCGGTTGCGGCACGCTGCACTTCATTGATGATTTCTTGCTCGGCATGCTCTACCTCCCTGCGCCACTGACCTACATTCACCCGGGCGCGTTGAATTTCACCCTGATTGCGGTTGAGGGAAGGAATGGGGATCATCAAGCCAACCTCCCAGGAATTGGCGACTTGTTTGCCCTGGGGCGTCAAGTCCACTGCCTGATAGGGGGTGAAGAACAGGAAAAAATCATCCAAGACTTCGGCCTTTTCCCGGCGCAGCTCGGCGCGAGCGCGATCGACGCTCAATTGGAGCGCGCGCAAGTCGGGCCGCGCCTGCCGGGCCAGGGCGATCAACTCTGCAGGCGGCGGCGGCGGCGGCGCTTGATCGCGGAGCGAACCGCAAACGTGGAGATGATCGGCTGCGTCGGCCGGGAGCGCCAACAACACAGATAAGTTTCGCCGCGCGTGCAAGAGCGACACTTCTGCTTGTCGCAGAGCGATCTGCGCCCTGGCCCGGCGAATCGAGACGCGCTTGCGCTCCTGTTCGCCGCATCGGCAGGCCGCTTCGGTAAGAGTTTTCAGATTGGCCCGTGCCGCCTGGACCTCGGCCCGCGCCTCCAGGACATGGACGAAAACCGTGAACAGCCGATCGATTTCCAGCCGCACCGCATCTTGATAACGCGCTTCCAGGATGGGGATATATTTCTCAGCCACCCGCTTGTTGCTTTTGTGCTTGCCACTGAGATCGAGGGGTTGAACGAAGGTGATGTCGTAAGTCGTAGCGCCGGGCCGCTGGGCGGAGAAGCGGCCGTAGGGAATCGGCACGGCACTCATAAAGACAACCGGATCACTGCGCAGTCCAGCCGTGAGGACATCGGCGCGCGCCTTGGGAATGTCCTGAAATTGGGCGGCCAAATCCAGGTTAGCCGCCAGCAGGCGATCTATGGCCGCATCCAGCGATAGGCCGTCTACAGTGCTCTCTTCACATTCGTCCAGCAGTTCCAGCGGGGGAGGCTCGGCCGGGTGCTCGCTCAGCCGGCGCGGAGAAGGGAGCGCCTCGGCTGTGCTCTCCTTCGGGCTGCGGCTGAACCGATTCGCCTCGCCAGGTTGGCGGCGGACCGGGAGAGGACCGCAGCCGAAGGCCGGCATTCCCAACAGCGTGATAGCAAGGATAACCTGTGTCGGAAAATGCTTCACCACCTTCCCCTTTCAGGGCAGGATGCGCTGCCCGACAGCGGTATTGAGCCGGAGCATACTGCGGCGATGATTCACCAGGGCGTCCAGATAGTGTTGAATCGTCTCGTCGTAGTTCAGGTCATGAGGGGCGCGGGGCAAGAGCGTGCTTTCGTATTTCTGGACGAGTTGTCGCGTGAGAGCGTATTCGGCGGCGGCGTGCTGTACTTCGCGAATCACTTGCTCTCTCAGCCCGCGTACCTGAATTTGCAGCTGAGTCCTATTGATCCGAGCGCGTGCAATATTGCCCTGATTGCGATCAAAGATCGGTACGACGGCCAATCCCCCCGCTTCCCACGCCGTCGCCGTTTGTTTTCCTTGCGCGGGAAAGGTGATGACCTGGTAAGGCGTGTAAAAAAGCAACATATCTTCCCATGCTTCGGCACGGCTTAGTTGTACGTTGGCCTGGGCTTGTTCCACACTCAGCTGAAAGGCAGCCAGGTCCGGTCGTGTCTGAAGGGCAAGGGAAATCAGTTCCTCTGTTGTAGGAGGCAGCGGTGCTTGATCCCGGAGTGGGCCGCGCACCATCAAGCCGCCGGCCTGCTCGGCCGGAATGGCCAACCGCAGGGCCAGTTCGCGCTGAGCTTGCAGCAGGTTGGCCTCGGCCTCGCGGAGAGCGATTTCGGTATAAGCCCGCCGTACTGTCGCCTCGCTCTTTTCTCGCGCTGGCTGTGCTGCCTGCTGCAGAGCCGCTCGTTTGATGGCAGCCTCCAACACATCGACGTATGCGGAGTAGAGCTTGTCGACCTCCTGGCGCACGGCCTCCTGATACAGCGCTTCCAGCACTTTTTCGGCCCGGCGGGCCACCAGAAGACGCTGGCGGCGCTTGCCGCTGACATCCAAGGGCGGGAAGATGATCGTCGCTTCGTAGGAGGTTTCTCCTGGCCTTTGCTCCGAGTAATTGCCGTAGGGAATGCCCTCGCTATCGAGAAAGATTGCCGGGTTCTCGATCAGTCCGGCTGAAAGAACGTCGGCCCGCGCTTTGGGGATAGCCTGAGATTTGATGGCGAGATCACGGTTGGCGACGAGCAAGCGCTGGAGGGCATCATCCAATGAAAGTCCCTCGGCCATTTCTGCTCCGAGCTCCGCTGGCAATTCCAGAGGAACGACCGGACGCCTCCGTGCTTTGCTTTTTTCCAGGGTGCGTGAAGGCGCGGACGGCTGGTTTCTCCTTGGCCGCATTTCGCCCTGGTAGGATGGGTTGAGTTCTTCTTCTGCGGCGCTGTGGTGCACCGCTGGCACTACAAGCATCAGGATTGTCATCCCGAGCAAAAACGTGCTTCGCACGCAGTCCCTCCAGTTTTAATGCTTGACGGCGTTCTCATACCGTCTTCGCATTGATTTAGCAACCGCAGATGGTGCTGGGGGTGCGTTAGCGCCCCCGCTCGCCAAAATCTAGCGACGCACTCGGTTTGCGCTGCGGACTGGTAATCGCTCCGGAGAAGTGATACAAAAACTCCATCGCTTACGCTTCCGGCTCGTTCGAGGATTCGCCATGCAAGATCGACAACAGCGTTGTTCGCGTCGCAAGTTCCTGGCCTCGGCGGCTGCTCTTACTCTGGCCGGCGGGATTTCCGCTCAGTCTGCCGAACCACCGGGCGATCTGCCGCTGTCGCGCACACGGCCAGCCAAGCCGTCGAACAAGGGACGCAAGCCACTCGCCGTCTTGACCACGGTGTATCGGCCCCTGTCGCACGCTTATCACATCGCCGGCCGTTTTTTGCACGGCTACGCTCGCGGCGGCAAGCTGCACGTGCCCAAACACTACATTCATTCACTCTACGTCGATCAGACGCCAGACAACGATCTGTCCGGCGAGGTGGCTCGCAAGTTCGGCGTCCACGTCACACGGCGGACCTCCAGCGTTTCTATGGCCCGCGCCGTCGAGGATGCTCTGACCGTCGGCGGCAAATTGGCCGTCGAAGGTGTCTTGCTCATCGCCGAACACGGCAACTATCCCCGCAATGAGGCTGGACAGATCCTCTATCCGCGCCTGGAGCTGATGGAACAGATCGTCAACGTCTTTCGCAAGACGGGGCAAAGCGTGCCGGTGTTCAATGACAAGCACTTGTCATTTACTTTCGATCGAGCCAAGAAAATGCTCGCCTGGGCACGGGAATTGAACTTCCCTATGATGGCCGGCTCCAGCCTGCCGGTGACCTGGCGTACGCCATCGCTGGAATTGCCCCTGGAATCGCCTATCGAAGATGCTCTGGTTGCCGGCTACGGCCCCATCGAAGTGTACGGTTTTCACGCCCTGGAGACGTTGCACGTCATGCTGGAGCGGCGCAAGGGCGGCGAGAGCGGCGTCAAGGCCGTCACCTGCCTGAGTGGCAAAGACGTCTGGAAAGCAGGCGATGCCGGGCGCTGGAGCTGGGACCTTCTGGAAGCTGCCCTGAGCCGCAGCGAGACGGTCAACCCCGGCGACATCCGCGATAACGTCGGCAGCGTGAAAGTGTACAATTATCTGGAAACACCGGGCCTGGCGTTCCTGATTGAGTACGGTGACGGCACGCGCGGCACGGTGTTGCTGCTCAACGGCCATGTTCTCGATTTCACCTTCGCGGCCAAGCTGCGCGGCGAGAGCAAGCCGGCTTCGTGCCTGTTTCACCTGCCGCCGCCGCCCGGCGCACGCTTCTTTGATGCCCAGGTCGCCAATCTGGAAAAATTCTTCGAGACCGGCAAAGCGCCTTATCCGGTGGAGCGTACGCTGCTTACTACAGGCATTCTCGACGCGGTCATGCGCAGCCATCAGCGCGGCGGCGTCCGCATCGAAACACCGGAACTGCTGGAAGTCCGCTACACTGCTCCAGCCGATAGCGGTTTCATTCGCGGAAACATTGCAGATTTTTGACCGGATAGCACGACGAGGTCAGAAGCATTAGGGCGAGCGGACTTTTCTCTCCCTCCTTGTGGGGGAGGGTT
>JAJPHU010000115.1 GCA_021325115.1 Planctomycetota bacterium
TCGCCTGATAGATGGATCGCGAGAGCATGGTTTAGTGGTTCGAGGTATCCGCCAACCATCGGGGAGAAAAACTCAGAACTTTATCTGCGCTGACCCTCCAACCACAGAAATGAACCTCAAGCTGTCCCGGAGTATGTGGAAGTGCCCAGCCGCGTTCCTGCCGATCATTGTTCGCCGTCGCGACATCGGTCCCGATGCTGTATCGCAACGATTTCTCTGGATGCCTAACGCCGTTAACTAATCAGAGCGGCTGCCACTATGCTTGTTGCTTACTCTAAAAATCGCTGACAAAGGCGATCGATGCAGTCATCGCTATCCCGCGCCTGGCACGAAACATAGGGGCACGCCGGCAGCGTGCTACACCAGACAGCTACTGCTCGCTTTTCAGCGCTTCAGCGCATACAACACTGCGGCTCGGCCGAGACGGACGGCGCTATCGTAATCGTGTCCCAAGCAATCCGAAGTGGTGTGCCGCTCCAAAGCGCAGCCGAGATCGTACTTGCTGTAGATGACAACCCAGCGGCCTTTGTACTTGATGCCTTCCAGGACTGGTGCCAATTCCCGATACTCCGGGTCCACGCCTTTGCCGTCAGCCCTGGGACGGCGGCAACGCACCGTGCGAATTGGCTGGCCGTTCAACTCGGCGCTAAACAGTTCATCCGAGAGTGGGATCGGTTCCAGTTTAAGTTTCTCTTTGGCCCACAGCGTTTCCATGAATTTGCGGAAAGCGGCATCAAAAACCGATGAACCACAGCAGGCGTCGGCCAGCAGTAAGCCGCCCGATGTCAGGTTGAAGTGCAAGTGCTCCAAGTCTTGGGCGCGTTCCTCGAAGCCGGCCCGGCCATGCATGTACAGGAAGCGATAATTTACCACATTCTCGACCGAAGGATAAACCGGCGTCGTCTCCAGAAGAACATCGAGGCCGGCCTTGCGTACTTCGCTCATGAGGTTGCGCATGGCCTTGGGGGCTGGCCGCCAATCGCCGCCGCCTGAAGGCGTATAACGGAGTTGACCGACCTTCAAATAGCCGCGGCGTACGTGCTCCTTGTTGTCATCACGCGGAATCGTCACTTCAGACAGGCGCGGGCGTGGCGGCTCCAGACCACTGGCATAGGCGATAATGTTCGCTGCCAGCTGAAAAGCAGCACGACCCTCCGGTGATTTTGTATCATTTGCCTCCCAATAGTAGGCCATCGGCCTGGGACTGAAAATAGCCACCCATTTGCAGCCATGCTGCACGCCGTAGAGTGGGAACGGCTGGTGCGGCGTCAGCAGAAATTGGCCCGATGCCGTCCAGATCGGATGATCGTTGGGCAGAAGCTGTAGTTCACTGCCAGGCAGGATATCATCGAGGAGTTTCTCGAATTGGCGGCGAAACGCTTCTTTGCCGCAGCATGCCTCAGCGAGAAGGAAGCCACCGTTTTCGACATATTCCTTCAAAATGTCGCGTTCGCGGTCGCCGATGCGCATATCGCCGTGGCCGTTGAAGTAAACGATGGGCGAGGGCAACAGCTCTCCGGCTAGCCGCCGCCGCTGTGCCGCCGTATCGGCGCCGGCGCCGCCGCGCACGTCGAAAATTTGCCAGGCCAGCGGCATTTTTTTGAATAGCTCACGGCTGGCAAACTCGACAAGGTGGCGCGCGTCGTTGTGCTTGTTGTTCCAACCCTCATATCCGAGCGGACCGTAAGCCAGCTTGGTCAGCAATACCGGCGTCCGCCCCTTGGCCAGGAACAACAAAGCAAAGCTGGTGGCCAGGATAGGAGAGCCGTCCAGGTTGTTTCCCTGCCAGTAGCCGTCGGTCTGGTTCTGAGTGGCGACGAGATAACGGCAGCCAATCTCATACCAGTCGTGGCCGCCGAAAAAGCGCCGACCGGTCAGCCGGCCGGTGCGCTCGATGCCATAGAGACAGTAGAAAGGAAAAGGTGTATCGAGATTGCGGCGGATGTTGTCGGGCTGAATTTCGGCGGGAAAACGGGCACCAATCCAGCGCAGGGCGTCGGCAACGGGACCATTTTCATCATACTGGCCGCAATCTTTGATAACGCCGTTTTCCATGTGCTGTTTGCCGACTTCGAGATCCATGCCGGTAATCATCAGGTTGCACAAACCGGCGCAGGTCATAGTGAAACGCGGTCTACGGTCGCCGCCGCGATCGTAGCCCCAGGCGCCATCCCTCTGCGAAGCCAGCATGTACTTGCGGATGCGTGCCAGGGCGTCTTTATGGACCGGAATGCCAGCTTCGATGCCGGCGTGCAGGCCGAGTACAGCATACTGCGTGTTGGAATTGTCGCTTGGCCCGCCGCCCTTGGTGTAGCCCCAACCGCTGTCCTTCTGAGCTTCGATCAGCCATTGGACGTTGCGCCTAATACGCTCGCGGTCTTCGATTTCGCCGGCCTGAGCGAAAGCCATCGCCTGCAAAGCGACGACATACGTTTGGCCAGGCGAGATGCCGCGCAGATATTTTAACCCTTTTTGGATCGTCTCACTCTTTGGATTTTCGCCAGCGGTGAGCAGAGCGAGAAGGGCAAGGCTGGTCGCTCCACCGGGATGATGCACATCGGCGGCGTTGTTTTCCCAGCTGCCGTTGCTGCGCTGCTGGCCGAGCAGGTAGTTCTTGCCGTTCTTGATGGCCAGTCGCACTTGCTCAACCAGGGGGTCTTCGCCACGTGCTGGCGCTGCAACAGCCGCCAACAGAAATGCCATCATCCATAGCGACATAGGAGATCGCATAATGAAACCTCCAGCGATTGCCAGTCCGCCACACAAGCAGAGGAGTTAAGGCTGGCTAAATCCATTGTGGACCGTGACGGCGGAAACGCCAAGACGGAACATTTCCCGCCTTACTTCACTGTTACCGCCTACAATGGATGAAAGACAAGCAAGCAACATTATAAGGAATCGAGAGCAAACGCCATGAACGACGCGGCCATGAAAACAGACACGATTCCTCTCTTGCGAACGCTGTCACCAGCGCTGCGCGGACTGGAACGCAGTCTGCGCAACTGGCTTGATGCGCCGCACCGCTACCCGCTCTCGACCATCAACCGTGCTACGTTGGAAGGATTGGCCATCGACTTGCATCGCCAGGCTGAGGCGCTCGATGTGGATCGGCCGCTCCTGGTCATTCTGTTCATGGGTGGCACCGGTGTCGGTAAATCGACGCTGCTCAATGCCCTGGCCGGCGGCGCCATCGCCCAGGCATCGTTCACTCGCCCCACCACGCGCGATCCGGTCGTCTACTATCACGAATCGGTCAAACCGGATCGCCTCGATCCGGCATTACGGAATTGCCGGCTTGTTCCGCACGATCGTCCGGGGCTGGAACAGAAGATCCTCGTCGATACGCCGGACCTCGACAGCAATGACCTTAGCAACCGCGATAAGCTGATGCGCCTTTTGCCAGTGGCTGACATCGTGCTCTACGTCGGCTCACAGGAGAAGTATCATGATCGGCTCGGCTGGGAGTTGTTTCGGCAACAGCGCAAGCGCCGGGCCTTTGCCTTTATTCTCAACAAATGGGATCGTTGTTTACAACAAAGCGACAGTGGCATACGGCCCGATGACGACCTGTTGCGCGATCTGCAAGCGGAGGGGTTTCAGACGCCGCTCTTGTTCCGCACCTGTGCTCAGCTGTGGGTTGATCGCGCTTCCAGCAACGGCGAGCGGGGCTGCATCAGCGCCTCGATGCCCGAATTGCCCCAAGGCGAGCAATTCGCTGATCTGGTGCAATGGCTAGAGATGGGACTGACACGTCTAGAGATCGAGGCAATCAAAGCGCGTGGCGTCAGCCAGCTTCTCCACCACATGCAGCAAGCGTTGGCTGCTGTTCGTCCGCCAGACCTGGCCGGCATCGCCGAGCGCACCCGCGCCGCCTGGATCGCGCCTTTGACCGAAGAAGCCGCTGCTACCAGCGATGTCCTTCTCAATACGCTCGAACCTTATCAGCGCGAAATCGAGCACCATTTCGCCCTGGAGGAGCAGCGACGTTTTCATGGAATCATGGGTTGGTATTTGCACTTGTTCACTCGTGCCCGGTATGTCGGCAGCACCTTGCGCGAGCGCATCCCCTTCCTGCCTCGTGGGCAAGGCACTGCTGAAGCGCCGGTATCCTGGGACTTGTCCACCTTCATCAAGGCGTGCAGTGACGTGGCCGGCAATCGCCATCTTGACGCACGCGGCAAGGCGCTGGCCAACAAACTGCTCGTCGAGGCCGATCATCAGGACTTTCCGCTTGATGTGTTAACCGAGCCAATCGAGGCGCGCTCAGCGCTGGATTGG
Organism: Planctomycetota bacterium; assembly: GCA_021325115.1. GTDB lineage: Bacteria > Planctomycetota > Planctomycetia > Gemmatales > Gemmataceae > JAJPHU01. The sequence goes on from JAJPHU010000115.1 coordinate 4,279, forward strand.
CGGCAGCGCTACGCCAGCATTCTCAACGAAGTATTGCAACAGGTCGAGCGCGAGTGGTCCAGGCCAGCTGGCCTGCGCCGTCTGACGCAAGCCGTCGTCGTCTGGCTGGGTAATTGGGTGCCGCCTGTCGCTCTGCTGGCCGCTCTCATCGTACTGCTGTGGCGTTACTTCAATCCATCGGCAGCCAACCCGGCTCCCAGCACCGCAGATGTACTTTTGCCCTTCCTCGTCGTCCTGATTGTGCTGGTAATACTGCACCTCCTGATAACATTGGTGTTGCGACTGCGTTGGCCAGCGATTCGCGGCGAGTTCCGCCGCCGCCTAGAACAGCGCATCCTCCACGAGTTGGAATCGATCTACGCACCAGTCCCCGGCGACGTGGCCCAGGCTCTGTACGCCGAGCGCCGCTTGATTGAGAAGATCTGTGCTGAAACCGCCGAGGTCGCCTCCTGGCTGCACGAGCGTGAACAATCGGCAAGTATTTCAGGACTTTATGGATATTGAAAAACGTAAAATTAAGCCGTCAAGACATCAAGGATACCAAGAGAAAAAGAGAATAAAAAGAGGAGAAGGAAATAAAAATTTAGGACCGAACGACATTAGTGCTACCGGACATTTCTTTCCTCCCTTGTGGGGGAGGGAAGCATAAGAGGGCCAAGGAGTTCTGCCCCCCGGACTTTCCCCCACCAGGGGAGAGGGAAATGTCTGCTAGCCCTTACTTATTCCACTTTTCTTTCTCCTATTATTTGGTTTTTCTTTTGTCTTTCCTTGGTGTCTTGGTAGTTTAGCTTTTTTCGAAGATTTTGAGAGCAAATCATGGCTCAAGGAAAGTGGATCAGTGATCTGAAGCCCGACACGCCATTGGCAGAAGCGGCACGGCACGTTCTGTTCGTGCGTTTGCAGGTGGTCCGGGATTATCTGCCGCGCGCCGCCCTGGAGGCAGACAAGGACATCGAGTACGTCCATCAGCTCCGTGTCGGCACCCGCCGCGCCGACGCTGCCTTGCGCATCTTCGCCGATTGTCTGCCCAGGAAAACCTACCGCAAGGCGCGGCGGCGTCTAAAGAAAATCCGCCGCGCTGCCGGCGCCGCCCGCGATTGGGATGTCTTTCTCGCCGACTTGCTCGAACGTGAACAGAAGGCAGACGTCAAGCAGCGTAACGGCCTCGATTTCCTTATCGGTTACGCTCTTGGCCAGCGTGCCGCCGCTCACGCCGACCTGGAAACCGTCTACCAAGAGGAGGGACCGACTTTTGAGACCTTTTTAATCCGTGTAGTCGAAGCAATCCGGCTGCCGGGGGGGCAAACTTCCCCCGGGATCCTCGTGGATTTGGCCCGGCCGATGCTCTTCGAACGCTTGAAGGAATTGGAGCAAGCGGCCCTCGGCGACCTGAGCGATTACACGCAACTCCATCAAGTACGCATCGCCGGCAAACGGCTGCGCTATGCAATGGAGGTATTTGCCGACTGTTTCGATCCAAATTTCCGGGAAACGCTCTATCCGCGTATCGAGCAGTTGCAAGAGATTCTCGGCCGGGCCAATGATAGCCACGTTGCCATCGAGCGCCTGATCGATCTGCGCACGCGCCTCCAGGCCGCTTGCCCGACGGCCTGGCCGCGTTTGCAGCCGGGTTTTGAACAGCTCTTGCGTTTCCATCAACGACGGCTGCCACAGCAACGGCGTCGTTTTCTTCAATGGTGGAATCAATGGCATCCGGCTGGCAGCGAAGCTGTTATGACCTCGCTCTTGACGCCACTATCCTGACAGGTACAGCCACAATTTCGGCCCCAGCAAGAGCAGCCCGACTATCACTGCGGCCAATGCCGCAATCAACACCGATGCGGCTGCAATGTCTTTGGCGATCTTCGCCAAGGGATGCATCTCCGGCGATGCGAGATCGACCAGCGTTTCCACGGCGGTGTTGACGAATTCCGCCACCCATACCAGAGCAACCGTCAGAATGAGAAGCGCCCATTCGAGACGCTCCAATTGCGCCCACAAGGCCACGCCAAGGATGGCGACGGAAGCGACAGCATGAATCCAGGCATTATGCTGGGTGCGCAGCACGTACCACCAGCCAGCGAAGGCATGGCGAAACGAAGCGATGCGCGAGACGGCTCGACGGCTGGGTTTGGCAGGATCCGGTTTCATCCTCCCACGATAGCGGTGTCGGCAGATCGAGACAATCCTTGTGGTGGGCGCAGGGGAAAGGAATCGATCATGAGGATTGACTAAATTTTAAGCGTACTGACGAATGTGCCGATAAATTCTTTCAGCGAAACTTTATCGTCTCGATCGGCGAGCGGACGCCGGGTTGCGATGGTGCATCCGTCGTACCAGGAAGGATCCCTACGGACTCGATTCAAACCGAGGCTCCGATGAAGCACGAACGGCGGCATGGAAGTGCGGTCCTCGTTCGATACTTGCTGGGAATGGTTTGCGCAGCTAGCGTAGGCTGCCCAACCGCCCCCTCTGTCAAGCCGCAAGAAGCGCCCATTCCGCGTGAATTGCGCATGACCACGTTGCCTCCTTACGTGATCGAACCACCTGATATCCTCCTGATTCGGGCGACGAACATCGTGCCCAAGCCTCCCTATCGCGTCCAGCCGCTGGATGCCCTGTTCATCCAGGCCGAGCCGACACTGCCGGATCAGCCCATTCGAGGAGCTTTCGGCATTGAACCGGACGGCAAGGTCAATCTCGGCATCGCTTACGGGACGGTTCGCGTGGCGGGCATGACGATCGAAGAGGCGCAAGCGGCCATTCAAGACCATCTGTCGAAGATCATCAAAGGGACGAAGGTGCAGGTCTCGTTGGCGCAATCGCGCGGCATGCAGCAGATCCAAGGCGAACATCTGGTGATGATGGATGGGACCATCCGCTTGGGCACCTTCGGCAGCGTCTATGTCACGGGTATGACACTCGATCAGGCCCGCCAGGCCATTGAGACGCACCTGAGTCAATTCTTACAGTCGCCGGAGATTTCTCTCGATGTTTATGCCTACAACAGCAAGTACTATTACGTCATCATGGACCGGGCGGGATACGGGCAGACCGTGGTTCGCTTGCCGATCACAGGAAAAGATACCGTACTGGATGCCATCAGCTGGATGTTTGGGACTATGTACATGTCCTCAAATAAACACGTCTGGCTGGCACGTCCTAATGGGGACAATCCCAACCACATGCAGATCTTCCCCGTTAACTGGCCGGCCATCGCTATGGGCGGTTCTCCTGCGACCAATTATCAACTCCTGCCAGGCGATCGGCTCTATGTGCAGTCCAACCCCTTGGTCAAGACACAAAACCGTCTGATTCAGTTCCTCATGCCGATCGAGACGATACTCGGCTTCACCTTACTGGGCAATGCCACGGTTTCGGGCATCGAGGGCACAGTTCTGGAATTCCAGGGTAAGAGCGGCGGCGGTCTCGGACTCGTTCGTTAGACAAAACGCTGCGGCAGGTGTAAACTACGGAGTGACAGCTTCACTGGCTTAAAAGGAGATCGCAATGAGAAAGCAAACGTGGTGCGGTTCGCTTGCGATTCTAGGGCTGCTTGTGGCCGGTCTGCATACACGCGCTTATGGGCAGCTGGGCGGGGCGGGGCCGTATCAACCGCCAGTCAGCCCTTACATGAACATAAATCGCCTGGGAGCTAATCCAGCCGTCAATTGGTTCACCATCGTCCAGCCGCAATTGGAGTTCAATCAGGCCATCGGCCAACTCCAGGCTCAGCAGGGGAACCTGGCCCAAGTGATTACCGGAACCTTGACCGGCCAGACGACCGGCCACCCTATAATGTTCAATAACTATCTTCATTACTATAGTATACCGAACATGCGCGGCGGCATGGCCATGATGGCCCGAGGCGGCATGGGCATGGGCGGTATGGGCATGGGTGGCATGGGCTATGGTGGCATGGGTATGGGTATGGGCATGGGCGGCATGGGCTATGGTGGCATGGGTATGGGTATGGGCATGGGCGGCATGGGCTATGGCGGTATGGGCATGGGCATGGGCATGGGCGGTATGGGCATGGGCGGCATGGGCTATGGCGGTATGGGCATGGGCGGCATGGGCATGTATGGACGATAAAGAGCCATGCCAAAGCTGCTTATGCGGCCCTGCCGTATTCGTTTTTCCATACAAGTTCGAGCAGGTGAACGGCCGGCGCTAGCCAGCTGGTGGAATCCTCCCAGCCGGCGACGCCGGCCGTTCACCTACTTCAATTCTCCTTCACTTCCATCCGTAGATGTTAAGTTTCGGAAACAGCGTTTCTTTACAGTTGTTTCCAAAACTTAACAGATTCCCATCGAACTTTCCAAGCAGGCCAGACAAGGGCATTTTTTAACTCTTGAGAAAGATAGGAGTTAGAGCGCTTCCGATTGAGAAGTTCTGTTCAAGGAAACGAGATGGCACGTGCTTTGCGAAAAGAAGGCAAACGATGCATCCCCTAAAACGACAAGAGGAACATCATGCCCCTTCTGGATCTTGAGCCGTTTGTGTCTTCCGACGACCTTTTCAGTAGCCCTTCTCCGTCCTCAGAGACGGGGGCGTTGTGGTGGGTCTTACACACACGGCCGCGTGCCGAGAAGGCACTGGCCCGCAAGCTCTATGAGAGCGGACACGACTTTTTCCTGCCTTTGCACAAGAATCGTTGGTACGCCAACGGACGCTGGCGCACCTCGTACTTGCCTCTGTTTCCAGGCTATCTTTTTGTGCAAGGTGATGGCGGCATACGCGATTTTGTACTCGCAACCAACCAGGTCGCTCATGTGCTGCCAGTGGTTGATCAAGCGGGTCTGCATACCGATCTCGCAGCAGTGTATCGGGCCATGCAAAGCGGCATGCTCCTGGTGCCGGAGGAGCGTCTCTACCCGGGCGCTGCGGTGGAGATAGTCGCCGGCCCCTTGAAAGGGCTGAAGGGGACGATCTTGCGACGGGGCAAGGAAACTCGTTTTGTCATCGAGGTGCGGCTTCTTCAGCGCGGCGTCTCGGTGGCCCTTGAAGGCTGGATGCTCCGGCCGTCGGTTTCTGCGGCCTCATCAGCCGGCTAACGTCGGCCGTTCACCAAAGAACCTGAAAAGAACATCGCTATGTGAATCTTTTCTGCGGTGGCGTGCATCTAATAAGGCATTCGGCGAGTGCTTGCGTTGCTGTCCGCGGTAAAGAAGACGCTAGCCTGAGATCCCCCTCTTCGGGGGTCTGGGATGCTCCGACCGGGAATTTGACTTATGTCACCCACCGGGACGGAGTGCGCGCCGAGTATACTTTTTTCCTGGTGAGGGTGAAAGCATCTATCATGACGGATCCATCGCTCACTTCCCCTCGTGGTTCCTTTGTGCGTCTGCTGGCCCTCCTGGCTCCGGTCAGTGCTCTGTTGCTGTGGGCCTACTGGACAACGCTGGCCGAATTGGCCCAGTTATGGTCGAATGATCCCCAGTATTCCCACGGTTACCTCGTTCCGGCTTTTGCTCTGTTCTTGCTCTGGCAGCGACATCCCAGGCAGTTCATCGTGTCCCCGGGGTGGGATGGCTGGGGTTTGCTTTTACTTGCCCTGGGCACCCTGCTTCGTCTTACAGGTGCTTTCATTTTTCTGCCCTGGCTCGATGTTGTTTCATTACTGCCGTGTTTGGCCGGCGTGTGGGTCTTGTTCGCCGGGCGGCGTTCTCTGAGTTGGTCGTGGCCGGCCTTTGCCTTCCTGCTGTTCATGCTGCCCTTGCCCTATCGCCTTCAGATAGCGCTGGCCCAGCCGTTGCAAGATATTGCTACGAAAGCCAGCACTTATCTCCTCCAAACCTTAGGTTTCCCTGCTCTGGCTGAGGGCAATATCATTCTCCTCAACGATACGCGCATCGGCGTTGTCGAGGCCTGCAACGGCCTGAGCATGTTGATTACCTTCTTCGCCCTCTCGGCTGCGGTGGCGATCTTGATCCGTAGCCATTGGCTCCACAAAGTTTTGATCGTCCTCAGCGCTATACCCATAGCCCTGATGGCCAACATCGTGCGCATTCTGACGACCGCCATTCTCCACGAAACGGTAGGCCACGGTACCGCCAACTTCCTTTTCCACGACCTGGCAGGCTGGTTCATGATGCCTGTTGCCTTGCTCCTGATGGGAGTGGAATGGTGGGTGCTTCGGCACCTGTTCGTGGAACAGCCGCGGGAGGTCAAAGCCCCTCTCCCCAAAGGGACGTCCTCATCCGCCGCCTCGCGTGGCCGGCAGAAGCGGTTCGGTTTCTCGGTCCCGTTATCGCCCCCATGATGGGCCTTAACTTCTCGTTGGTCCGACCAGGGTTAGCAACAACATAAACTATCATGCCACACCCGACTGAGATCAGGCCTTACACGGAAGCGGCCGGCGCGCCGGTCCCTTCCAAGAAACAATCCGCCCCCAGCGCCCTGGCACTGCTCAAGGCTCTGCGCCGCCGTTGGCTGCTGGCATTTATCTGTGGTTTACTCGGATCGGCTGCGGCGGGTGCCGCCGTCTGGTTTGGTATGCCGGTCAAGTACACGGCCAGCACTCTCCTGCACGTTTCGTCGCACGAGCCAAGAGTCCTTGGCAACGAAGCTCAGGGAGGCGGAGATTTCGCCATCTATCAGAAGAGCCAGATGGCCATGGTCACCAGCCAGCTTGTCCTGAGCGCTGTCCTCAAAGATCCCAAGGTGGCCCGCCTGAGCATCCTCCCCTCCAATCCCGATCAGCAGATCGATTGGCTGCAACAGGAGATCAAGGTTGATTTCAAGACCAGTCCGGAGTTGATGCGGATTTCGATGGTTGGCTATCAGGCCGACGAGATGAAGACGCTCCTCAATGCCGTAGCAGCGGTTTATCTCAAAGAAGTCGTCTACAAGGAGCGTAATCGCAAGCAGGCTCGCTTGAACCAATTAAAGGAAATTCAGAGCAAGCATGAAGACAGGCTGCGGCAACGTCGGGACGAGGTGCATAAACTGATCCGAGCGCTCGGCTCAGGCGATCCCCAGGTCTTAACGATCAAGCAGCGCTATACTGCCGAAGCTCTCGCCACGACGGAACGGGAACTACTTCAGATTCAGTCTGAGTTGCGCAAGCTGAAACTCGCAGTGAAATATAAGGACGGGAAGGAGAAACCTCCCGTGCTGGCGGTTCCCGCTGCTCAACTGGAGCAGGAAATCGATAAAGAGCCGGCCATTATTCAGCTGCTCGACCAGCGGGACCAACTGAAGAGGAAGTTGCAAGAGGGAGCGGAAATAGCAGTTAGAGGAGTAGATGCACCGCAACTCCAGCCGATACGCGATAAATTGAAAGCTGCCGAAGCCAGGCTGGAGGCCGCGCGGGAACGTCTACGCCCCGCAGTCAAGGAGCGGCTCCTTGCCCGGCTGGGAGGCGACCACAATCTCTCCGTGGCCGAGCTGCGCGAACGTATCGCTTTCTCCGAAGATCTGGAAAAAAATCTCATCGAGCAAGTTGAACGCCTTCGCAAGGAGGCTCAAACGACCAACGTGGGGCAATTGAATGTCGAGGATTACAAGCAGGATATCGCATATATCGAAAAACTGGTCGATCGTGTGGCCGCCGAAGTGCAGTTCCTGACCGTGGAAGTAGATGCTCCGCGGCGGGTGGAATTGCTTGAAGAAGCTTCGGCAAGTCTGGGTGCCTCGGAGAAGCAACGCATCAAGGCGACAGCCGGTGCAGCAGCCGCTGCCCTGTTCCTCATTGTCGGTTTCATCTCCTGGCGTGAGTACCGCTATCGCCGTCTCGATTCTATCCAGGAATTGAGCCAGGACTTAGGAATGAAAATAGTCGGTGCCCTTCCGCCCCTATCGGTAACGCGATCCAGGCGGCTCCCCTGGCGTGCTGCCACAGACAATGCTTCGGACATTCTCATTGAATGTATCGATACCACACGCACCAGCCTGCTCCATGCTACCCGGGAAAAAGATTCCCGCGTCGTCTTGGTGACCAGCGCTTTAGGCGGTGAGGGCAAGACATCGCTCTCCTGCCACTTAGCCGCCAGCTTGGCCCGCGCCGGCTTCCGTACTCTGCTGATCGATGGCGATATGCGTCAACCAGCCATCCACCAAGCCCTTAATGTCCCCGCTGAGGTAGGGCTTAGTGAGTTACTGCGTGGCGAAATCGAACTGGACCAGGCCATTCACGCAACAGACATTAACAACCTGTGGATGATCGGGGGCGGGCAGTGGAGCCCGGCAGCAACAGCAGCTCTGGCCCGTGCGCGCCTGTCGCTCCTTCTGAAAACCCTGAGAGAAGGCTACGAGTACGTCATCATCGATTCCGCCCCCTTGCTGCCGGTGGTGGACTCTATCCTTCTGGGCCAGCACGCTGACGGCGTCATCCTCTCGGTGCTGCGCGAAGTCAGTCAGTTACCGCTGGTGAGCAAAGCCGCCGAGCGACTGGAATCCGTCGGCATCCGCATCCTGGGAGTCGTCGTTAATGGCGTGACCGAAGACATTCACACGTATCGCTATGGCTATGGCTATGGTTACCGTCTGAATCATTCCCGGCAGACAGAGACCGATGCGACCGAATCCGCGTCTGCCTAGATATTTGCGGCGAACCGCCGGCTGGCACACTCCCTATCCGCTGGTTGACACCGGTCGTTTGCCCTTGATCCCCGGAATCTGATATTATGACGCGCATCCTTTATCTGTTTACGGCCTGCTTGCTTTTGCTCGTTTCCGGCATCGTCCACGGCTTATGGACAGATCGTTGGCTGCCGTCCCATGCGGTTGAGGATGCGGTAGCGCGGCTGGAGAAGATACCGCTTTCCGTCGGTGATTGGAAGGGCACCCTCCGCGAGACGCCGAAGGAGGCAGTCAGGGGAGCTCGTCTCTCCGATTGCCGCACCTACCAGTTCGTGAATCGACCCAAGGGACAGGCCGTCGATGTCCTCTTGATGTGCGGTCTTCCTGGTCCCGTGTCGGTTCATACGCCAGACATCTGTTATCCGGGCGCGGGTTACCAAATGACAACCGACCCGGAACCTTTCACGTTGTCCGGCGCAGGTACGCAGGAAGTCGGCTTGATAACAGCTACTTTCCGCAAGGAGGAGGCCGTTACGGCTGGCGAACTGCGTATCTTCTGGACCTGGAACGCAGCGGGACACTGGCAAGCCCCCAAAAACCCTCGCTGGACCTTCGCGCGGGCCAAGGCCCTCTACAAGCTTTACGTTATTCATGAAATGGCAGCCAAGGACGCCGGCCGGCCCGAACAGGATCCCGCTGTGGACTTCTTGAAGATCTATCTGCCCGAACTGAATCGAGCTTTGTTTCCTGCCCCTGTCGCGGGGCAATGATTTTTGCCTGAGACGAACGGTCGGCATCAGCCAGCTGGCCTATCAACCGGCTGACGCTAGCTGTTCGCCTACTTTTAAGAGGCATATCAACGTCGATTGTCCCTCTTGTGGAGAGGAGTATCAAATGTCTCTCGTGTTGAGAAAGATTGTGGACCAAGAATCAGCACCCAGGGACGTCATCGCTCGCTTGACTTCTGAGCACGAGGGCGAGAACCCTTCCACGTGGCACGCTGGAGGCAAGCGTCTTTGTGACATCGTTTTTTCTCTCTTGCTGCTGGCGCCGGCGTTGCCGCTGATCGGCCTGTGCGTGTTTCTGGTTCGTCTGACTTCGCCCGGTCCCGGCCTGTACCGGCAGACGCGGGTGGGCCGACGCGGACGGCTCTACCAAATTATCAAGATCCGCACTATGTACCACAACTGCGAAGGCGATAGCGGCCCCAAGTGGTCGCACGCAGGCGATCCGCGTGTGACGCCGCTGGGGCGGTTCTTGCGGCGGACGCACCTCGATGAATTGCCCCAGTTATGGAACGTTCTGCGTGGCGACATGAGCCTGGTCGGTCCGCGCCCGGAGCGTCCCGAATTTATCCCCACCCTGGCGCGGGCTATTCCGCGTTACTGCGAACGGCTGACCGTGCGTCCGGGAGTGACGGGGCTGGCCCAGGTGCAGCTGCCGCCCGACAGCGACCTCAACAGTGTGCGCCGCAAGCTAGCTTATGACTTATACTACACGCAACATCAGGGTCTGTGGCTGGATCTGCGTCTTCTGCTGGCGACAGCCGGCAAAGTGCTGGGCATACCGTTCCGTTGGACGCGAATGATACTCCGCTTGCCGAGCGGCCCGGCGATCGAGAATGCGGCAAGAAACCAAGATAAGACAACGCCCCCGACTCCGCAACTGACCTTGGTCTTGCAGAATGGATGATGATTGGTAACGGAGAGTAGGACGAGAAAACACATGGCATTTTGGCTGTTCATCCTGCTGAATGCTGTTCTCTTCATCCGCCCCGGAGAGATCGTTCCGGACTTCGAGGGATTGCCGATTTACCAGTGGGTGATTCTCAGCTGCTTGGTCGTTGCCTATCCGCGCCTTCTCGACCAGTTCACCCGCGAGGCCCTTATCAGTCGGCCTGTTACGGTTTGTGTGGTCGGCGTCTGGGTTGCGGCGGTGGTATCGCATTTGGCTCGCCTGAATGCCTTCGACGCCCGTGAGATTGGCTTTGAGGTCGGTAAAGTAATCCTCTATTACTTGCTGCTCATGGCGGTGGTGGATACGCCCCAACAACTGCGGAAGCTGCTCGTAGGGCTAGTTTTGTTTATTGTTGTCTTGGCTGCAATCGCCGTGCTCCAGTTTCACGGTCGGATTGACATTCCTTCGCTCACTACCATGGAGGAAAGAACGTGGAACGAGGAAACAGGCGAATTCGATATCATACCACGCATGAGAAGCACCGGCATCTTCAATGATCCCAATGATCTGTGCCTGGTGCTGGGAATGGGCATTCTCATTAGCCTGTATCTCACGGGAGATAAGCGTCAAGGACTGCTCCGTTTTGCCTGGTTGGCTCCCATCGTTTTGTTCGGCTACTCGTTGGTCCTCACACAGTCGCGCGGCGGTTTGCTGGGAATAGCGTCCGGGCTGCTCGTTGTGAGCTATGCTCGTTATGGCAGGCGTAAAACGGCTGCTTTGGCTATGGTCGCCATTCCGCTGGTGTTGGTTGTCCTCGGCGGCAGGCAGACAAATTTCACCATGGATAAAAATGACACCGGCCATGCCCGAATCCAGCTGTGGGCCGAGGGATTCCAACTGCTCAAGCAGTCCCCTCTGTTCGGTATTGGCGCCTGGCAATATTCCGACGAAGTGACTCAAGTGGCGCACAATTCCTTCGTCCACGGATACGTGGAACTCGGGTTGTTGGGGGGAACACTGTTCGTAGGAGCGTTCTTCTGTGCCTTGGATGGGGTGCGACGGACCCGGTTCTCAACAACGAACCTGGTGGATCCCGAGTTCGTGCGGCTGCGCCCTTATGTCCTGGCAATGGTGGTAGGCTACGCGGTTGGTTTGTGGTCGTTGTCTCGCAATTACGTTGTCCCAACTTACTTGGTGCTGGGTCTGGCCAGCACTTACGTTCGCCTGAGTATGGAAGAGACCTCTGTGATGGTGCTACGCTTGGATAAACGCTTAGTTCGGCAACTAGCGATGGTAAGCGTGGCCTGCCTGGTTATGATTTATGCGAGCATCCGGCTGCTGGGCCAGTGGGGATAGGATACTTCGAGTCAGAACAAGAGAAACTTGAGGCAATGATGAGCGGTGAGCTAACCGTAGTTGAATCGAAGGAAGAAACGCTGCCGCGGGCCGAACCGGCTGTGTCGGATGCGGTACCCGCGGAGACGGTAATTGAGCCGCCGTGCGGTTGGCAATTCCTCAATGTACGCGAGTTATGGCGGTTTCGTGAGTTGATCTTTTTCTTGGCCTGGCGCGATGTGAAGGTGCGTTACAAGCAAACCTTGCTAGGTGCAGCCTGGGCCGTATTGCAGCCCGCGTTGATGATGGTGGTGTTCACCATTTTCTTTAGCCGCATGGCTGGCCTCTCGTCTGGCGATGTTCCTTATCCGCTCTTCGCTTTCGCTGGCCTGCTGCCGTGGACCTTCTTTGCCACCGCTCTGACCAATGGCGGCAACAGCGTGATCGGCTCAGAACGACTCATCACCAAAATCTACTTTCCGCGTTTAGCTATCCCGTTTGCCTCGGTGGGAGCTGCAACGGTGGATTTCGCCATCGCCTTCGCCATCCTGCTGCTGTTGATGCCCTTTTGGGACGTCTGGCCGACGGCGAAATTGCTGTTAGCGCCGGTGATTTTCTTCCTCATCCTGCTGGTAGCATTAGGTATGGGAACGTTGCTGGCGGCGCTGAACGTAAACTACCGCGACTTCCGCTATGTGATCCCATTCCTGGTGCAGCTGGGTATGTTTGCTACGCCGACGGTGTATATGCAGCCAAGGGGTGATGAGACGGGCCTTCGGGCCTTGTTGATGATGGCGAATCCGATGACCAGCTTGATTTCAGCTTTCCGATCCGCAGTGCTAGGAGGCCATATCTCATGGGATTCCGTGGGCATTTCGGCGGTGATGGCGGCCCTCCTGTTTTTGGCCGGCTGTCTGTACTTCCGGCGGGTCGAAGACAGCTTCGCGGACAACATCTAAGCGGGACAAGTTCAAAGCAAAACGGACAGGAGCCAGAGAACGATGACGGCGGCGATCCGCATCGAAAAATTAGGGAAGCGTTATCAGGTAAAGCAGGGCGAAGAAGGTAGTTCCTACCGAACCCTGCGCGAGAGCTTGTCCGATTGGGTTCGTGCGCCGTTTCGCCGCCCCCGGAAAAAAAACAATCAGGCCCCCTTCTGGGCGCTCCAAGACGTGTCGTTCGAAGTCCAGCCAGGCGAAGTGGTGGGGATCATCGGCCACAACGGAGCAGGGAAAAGTACACTGCTTAAAATTTTGTCCCGTATCACGAAACCAACCCAGGGCCGAGTGCATCTAAAAGGGCGTGTCGGAAGTCTACTGGAAGTGGGCACGGGTTTCCATCCGGAGTTGACGGGCCGTGAAAACATCTACCTCAATGGCAGTATCCTGGGAATGAGCCGCAAAGAAATTGAGCGCCGCTTTGATGAAATTGTGGCGTTCGCAGAGGTAGAGAAATTTCTCGATACGCCGGTGAAACGCTATTCCAGTGGAATGTATGTGCGGCTTGCTTTCGCAGTGGCCGCGCATTTAGAGCCGGAGATCCTGTTGGTAGATGAAGTCCTGGCTGTTGGTGATGTCGCTTTTCAGAATAAATGTCTCGGAAAGATGCGCCAAGTCGGCGGTGAAGGGCGCACGATTCTTTTCGTCAGCCATAATTTGCCCGCCTTACAAGTCCTTTGTGACCGCGCCGTGTTATTCGCGCGCGGCCGAGTAGTTGCCGATGCGCCGGTCGCGGAGACGGTGGGAATGTACTTGCGGAGCGTGGAAGAACGTGCCCAGGTTGAAGTATCGCAACGCACCGACCGCGCCGGAGCGGGCCGCTCCCGCCTCATGCGATTGGAAGTCCATAACGGGGAAGACGGCTGTTCTGGCCCCCTACAGATGGGAGGGCCGTGCCGTTTCACGTTTCATGTAGATAGGCTGGCTCCCGGATTAATGTGTGTCTTTAACATCGTAGACGAGTTTGGCCAGGGGGTGACGAAGATCAACAGCAACTACCGCAGTCAGGAGGACTTTATGGATCCGGAATCGAATTCCCGGCTTGTCTGCATAATCGATCCCTTGCTGTTGGCACCCGGACGCTATCGGGTCGATGTCGGTCTATATGCCAGTCGTGAATTACAAGACCAGATCGAGGGTGCGGCGTTTTTCGAAGTGATCCGGGGTGTCGCCTGTGGGCGCGAGGCGCCGCGCAGCCGAGGAGACTGGAAGTTCGTCCTGCCGCATAGATGGATACTGCCGCACGACCTTGGGTAAGTCCGTTGTGGCTTTTATGTTCCTCTATCTGGACCGAATTTTCCAATCCCAGATCGTCGTTGCTTCTGTTATGTACTCGGATCGTGAACGGTAATTTCTCTCTGGAGTGAACCATGCCATTATGTATCGCTGGAATGCATCGTTCGGGGACTTCGATGATCTCGAACCTCCTCTATGAGTGCGGTCTCTACCTCGGGCCGGAAAAGGATCTCTTGAACGCCAATAAGTGGAATGCCGGGGGATATTGGGAGAGCCGCTCCTTTATGGATCTCAACGATGACATTCTCACAGCCCTGGGAGGAAGCTGGGATTGCCCCCCGCCGATGGATACTCCTGGTTGGGAGAACAGCGCCATCCTCGATCGTTTTCGCAAGCAAGCCTGTAAGCTGGTGCGGCGCTTCCGCCGCCGCGAGCCGTGGGGCTGGAAAGACCCCCGCAACAGCCTCACGCTACCGCTATGGCAAAGCATTATCCCGAACCTGAAAGTGTTGATCTGTGTCCGTAACCCGTTGGCCGTGGCGGAATCCGTGCGTGCCCGTGATGGCATGTCGTTGGCCGCAGCGTTCGAGTTATGGCACACTTATAACCGGCGCGTCCTGGCCGCAGCACCGCCGGAGAGTCGGTTTATCACGCACAGTGAGAGCTACCTCGCCAATCCCCAAACCGAGTTGCGCCGCGTGCTGGAATGGTTAGGGCTGGGCACGACGGAAGACCGTTTGGAACGTGCCTGCGCTCGTGTCAAGCCGGAGTTGGTCCATCATCGCGTTACAATGGACGAACTGGTCGAGGCAGGTGCATCATCGGAACTGGTACAATGCTATCAACAGCTGTGTGACCTCGCGAGCAGTGATCTGGCTTTTGCCGATCATTGAAGAGAAAGGACCGATCATGGCCATACCTATCGGTAGTCATGAAATCCATGCTTTCGTCGGGCCGCCTGAAGAATATGACCTGATGGGCGCTATGCAGTTTTGCCTCGCATACACTTTTGGCCTGCGCGCGCATCATCGACTTTTGGACTTCGGTTGTGGTTCGCTTCGAGCAGGGCGATTCCTGATGATGTACCTGATGCCGGGCCACTATTTCGCCATCGAGCCGAATAAATGGTTGATCCGAGAAGCCGTTTCTTCCGAACTGGGACCAGAGTTCCTCGCGCTCCGCAAGCCAGAATTCGCGTATGTTGAGGATTTCTCTGTACCGTTTGGCGTCTCGTTCGATTTTATCATTGCACAGTCCATCCTGTCCCACACCGGGCCAACCCTTACTGCAACCGCACTTGCTAACATGCGCGGGGCACTCGCACCCAATGGTTTGCTGCTAGTAACGTTCTGCGAAGGTCTTGGTCCGCAGCCTGAAGGATGGCTGTACCCCGGCTGTATACATTATCACAGAAGACAGATCGCTGCATTTCTACGGCGTGCCGAGCTGCATTTCATCCGGTTACCGTGGTTTCATCCACGGCAAGTCTGGTACGCATGCTCGACGAATCTGGCCCGCCTCCCACAACGCTGGGCCCTCCGCTACCTCCACGGTGCCGTACTGAATGTTCCAGAATGGGATATAAGACAGCAGTCGTTATGGCGTCGATTCCGGCGAGCTTGTGGAATGGCCCTATCCCGCCTGGTTACGACAGGTGGTCTTGCGACTCCGTAATTGGAGATAGTTGTCAGATGCCCTTGCCCTTGCAAAAGGAGAGCACCTGTGTCTGAAACCGCTTCGCGTTCTCACGATCTGGTTTCGATCGTCATCCCCTGCTACAAGGGCGCCCGATTTTTGCCCGCGGCAATCGAGAGTTGTCTGCAGCAGACCTATCCTCATCTGGAGATTCTTGTGGTTGACGATTGCAGTCCAGACGACTGTGCTGTGATCGCTGAAGATTATGCTCGAAAAGATCCGCGTATTACCGTAATACGTCGGTCTCAGAATGGTGGGGTCTCGGCTGCTTTTAACAGCGGGTTCTGCGTAGCTACCGGTGCTTATTATACCCGCCTCGCTCAGGATGATGTCTTCGCTCCGAATGCCATCGAGGTCATGGTTCACCATCTGGAGCAACATCCGGACTTGGGTTTGGTTTATATGGATTATCAGGTCATCGATGAATCCGGGAAAGTCATCGGTTATGCGGCTGTGCCCGGCCCCGATGAAGTGCTCTCTTGGAGAAACGCTCTGGGGTTGTGTGTCATGTGGAGACGCAAGGTTTGGGAAACCGTCGGTGAATTTGACTCTGCCTTCGATACGGCAGAGGACTTCGATTATTGGCTTCGCATCTCTCAACGTTTTCCCATTGGCCGCTGCGATGGTCATGCCCCACTGTTCGTTCGAGTACATGCCGGGATGGGCACCGTCTGTTTCGCCGACCGGCAAGAAACCGCGACTCTCCGTGTTCTGCGCCGTCACTTCCAAGGCTCGCGTTTTCTTACACGCCGTTGGTTTCTCCAACGGAAAGCACTGGCCTATGCCCTCTGCTCGAACGCCTCGTTGTATACTTTATCTGGGAAGCAGGTTAAAGCTCTCTTGAATATCTTGTATTCTTTCTTGCTTTGGCCCTTTCCCTATCGCCCTGCCGAATCGCTCAACCGTCACAAGCTTTTTGCCCTGGCCTTGCTTCGATTCTTTCAACCCTATCCTCTGTTCCGCAAATCCCGTTTCACCACTGGATAAGCGTGACTGTATTGACACTCTGTGAAGGTGTACCACTATGTTTTTGATGAATCGACTGTCGGCCGCGGTGCGAGATCTGCGTGAATTGTTCAACCTTCCCCAACTCACCATTAATCTCATGTATGAAGACACGAAAGACAACGACCCCTTTTACGGTAAAATCGTAAAGGACTTTTACAAAGATTCTCTCTCATGGCATCCCAAATATCCGTTCTTAGCCAAGTTTCGCCATGGTGTGGCAACGTGTGTTTTGCCTACCTCCTTCGATGCTTACTTTATGAAAATCGAAGCTTCGGCCCGTCGTAACTACAAGAAGGCGAGCCGTTGTGGTTATATCTTCTCAAAAATCCAGTTCAACGATTATTTGGAGGACATTGGCGCCATTCGCTCCTCGGCGGAATATCGTCAGGGCAAGATGTCGGAGGAATGGCTCCGGCAGCCGCCGAGGCCGGTTGCAAACCCGCCCTCCAAGACAGACGTACACGATTACTCTTACTTCGGCGTGCTCCGAGAGGGCCGTCTCTACAGTTATGCGGGCTGCTTTATTGCTGGCGAGATGTGCCACCTGGAGCAAATCTTCGGCCATGAGCGATTTCAACCTGATGGGATCGTTCCTATGCTCATTATTTCGATTGCAAACTATCTCTACACAACTCATCCTCATGTCAAATATTATATATACGGTTCTTATTTTGGTGCCGGGGAGACCATGCGGCGCTTCAAACGCAAATTTGGGTTCCTGCCGCATCGGGTGACCTGGGTGCTCAAAAGTCCTTGCACGACTTCCA
>JAJPHU010000085.1 GCA_021325115.1 Planctomycetota bacterium
GGCAAGCCGCTGCTAAGCTGGCGCGTCCACTTGCTGCCGTTTGTGGGCGAAAATGCACTCTACCACGAGTTTCACCTCGATGAGCCGTGGGACAGTCCACACAACATAAAACTGCTAGCGCGAATGCCGGCCGTCTATCACGGACCGAACCGTAAGCTAAATGCAGAGGGTAAAACTGTTTTTCTTCTGCCGGTAGGCAAAGGCGCCGCCTTCAAGGACGGACCAGAGGGCCCGCTTTTTCCCAAGGATTTCCCCGATGGCACATCGAACACCATCTTCATCGTCGAGGCCGACGATGCCCATGCTGTACCCTGGACGAAACCGGAAGATCTGAAATACGACTTCGAACATCCGCAACAGGGTCTCGGCGGCCACTTCCACCAGGGGTTCTTTGCGGCCATCGCAGATGGCTCCGTGCGCCTGGTCGGCAAAGCGATCCGCAAGACGACCCTTCAGCGAGCCTTCAATCCTGCTGATGGCCTGCCGATGGGGTCGGATTGGTAGAACGTCCAGCGGATGCACTACCTGGCTGCGAGGGATGAACCGAGTGATTGGCCCGTCAGCCGTTCGTAAGCCTCCCGGTACTTGGCAGCGGTACGCTCGACTACCTCAGGTGGCAGCGGCGGCGGCGGACTATTTTTGTCCCAACCCGTTGTTTCCAGCCAATCACGTACGAATTGTTTATCAAACGAGGGTGGACTGGCGCCTTCGTGGTACTGATCCGCTGGCCAGAAACGCGAGCTATCCGGTGTCAGCACTTCATCGATAAGCAGGACTTCGCCATCGGGCAACATTCCCCACTCGAACTTGGTATCAGCGAGGATCAGTCCGCACGAGTGGGCATGTTCGGAAGCACGCTGATAGATATCGAGACTGCGCTGGCGCAGACTGAGCGCCAGGTCACGACCTATAAGATCGCTCATCTCTTCAAAAGAGATGTTTTGATCGTGCCCACTTTCTTCTTTGGTGGCAGGCGTGAAGATAGCTTCGGGCAAGCGGGCGCTCTGGGTCAGTCCTGGCGGCAGGGCAATGCCGCAAACAGTGCCATAGCGCTGATATTCCTTCCAGCCGGAGCCGGCCAGGTAGCCGCGGACGACGCATTCGATCGGCACTACCGACGCCTTGCGTACCAGGCAAGCACGGCCAGCCAGGTCGGCGGCGCGTTCGGCGAAAGCCGGTCCCATGTCAGCCAGATCGGTGCTCAGCAGATGATTAGGCACGTCCAGGTAATTGAGCCAGAACAGCGTCAGTGCGGTCAAGATGCGGCCTTTGTCGGGAATGGCCGTCGGCAGCACCCAATCGAAAGCGCTGATGCGATCCGTGGCGATGATGACCAGACGATCGCCGAGATCATAGACATCGCGGACCTTGCCGCGGCGGCAGGAATAGCCGGGTACATCGCTGTGCAGAAGGACCGTCATGTCTCCATTATAAAGAGTACAAGCCGGAAGCGTAAGCGCTCGATGCCTTGCTACTGCCTGCACTTCCGGTGCGCAGGCGTGCGCTCGCTACACGCCGCAAAATCGCTCCAGGCGGGGCAGGTAAAACTCAGGCCGACCGTTGTTTCTGCAGCGGAAACAGCGTAAAATATATTGGAGAGATAGAAAAGAGAGGCATCGGCACCGAAGCCCTTCTGCCTGTTTCGCATGGTCCATTCACGCATCTGGCCCCTGCCTCTTCATCCCTCCATCTGATGCTACACCGAGTGTTAGGCGGCGCATCGCTGGTGAGTGCGCTGCAAGGAGAGTCACTGTGTCGTCCCTATCTGTGTCCCAAACTACCTCTAAACCCGTCGCAGACTGGCAGCAATCCTGGTTGCAGGAATATCCCTGTGACATGCCGTCATGCGTGCCATATCCGCGTGTAGCGTTGAGTGAATTGCTGGAGCGTGCGGCGCGGCGGACGCCAGACTTGCCGGCCTGCACGCTGTATGGCCGCTCCACGACGTTCGCGCAGCTGGCCGAGCAGGCACGGCGGCTGGCCCGCGCCCTGGCCGACAAAGGGGCCAAGCCAGGCCGGCATGTCGGCGTCTTGCTGCCGAATATCCCGGAATATCTTGTCGCCCTGCAAGCGATCTGGCTGACTGGAGCGACGGCATTGCAGCTGAGTCCGCTCATGGTCGCCGAGGAAGTCGGCCATTGGCTGGAGGCGACCGGCTGTCACATCGTTGTCACTCTAGATCTGTTGGCCCCGGCTGTGATGGGGGCCCTTCAGCGCGGTCCCTTGGAGCACGTCATCCTGACATCACTGGCGCGGCGCATGGCCATGTGGCGCGGCATGCTCTATCGCATCGAGCGCCTGCGCCGCAACGGTTACCTGCGCGTGCCGCACGACATGCACCGCCACCGTTTCGCCGAGTTGCTGCAAACGCCGCCGCTGGAAAAGCCAGCTTCTGTGGCCCCGGAGGAAGATGTGGCCATACTCGCCCCGACTGGCGGCACCACCTCCTCGCCCAAAGCCGTCATGCTGACGCATCGCAACCTGGTTGCCAACGCCCTGCAGCTGCGTAACTGGTGCGGCGGCACGGACGGCAGTGAGAGCCTGCTCGGTGTGTTGCCATTTTTCCATGCCTATGGGTTGACTGTGTCGCTGTTGACCAGTTGGGCCAAATGCGACACACTGCATCTGTATCCGCGCTTCGAGACGCGGGCCGTGCTCAACTTGATTGAAACGCAGCGGCCGCAGATTGTGCCGGCAGTGCCGGCCATGTTGGCGGCACTCAACAACCTGATGCGTGGCAAACCATACGACCTGTCGTTCGTCCGTTTCGTCATCTCTGGCGCCTCGGCCCTGGAAGCGAGTGTGCGCCGCGAGTTCGAGAAGACTGGCGTCGGCGCCATCGTCGAGGGCTACGGACTGACCGAGGCCAGTCCAGTAACGCACGCCAATCCACCGGGCGACGCCAATCGCCCTGGCACCATCGGTAAACCACTGCCGGATACCGAAGCACGCCTGATCGATCCGGAGACCGGCCTTGAAGTGGGCGATGGCCAGGTCGGCGAGCTGGTGGTGCGTGGACCGCAGATCATGAAAGGCTACTTCAACAATCCGCTGGCCACCGAAGAGGTGCTTCAAGACGGCTGGCTGTTCACCGGCGACATGGCGTGGCGCGATGCCGAGGGATATTATACCATTGTGGATCGCAAAAGAGATATTATCAAAACCTCTGGTTACCTGGTGTTTCCGGCGGAAGTGGAAGAGGTATTGCGCAGTTATCCGGACGTGGCCGAGGCGGCAGTGATTGGCGTGCCCGACCATGATCGCGGCGAGGTGGTCAAGGCGCTGCTGGTGCCACGCAGCGGCAGCAAGCTCGATCTCGCTGCGCTGGAGGAACATTGTAAGTTGCACCTCGGCAAACAGAAACGACCAAGACAGATGGAAATAGTGACCGAACTGCCCAAAAATTTCCTCGGCAAAGTGCTACGCCGCAAACTGCGTGAAGCGCCGCCGTCGATCAACGGCAATGGAACGACGAGTTAACCACAGAGTCCCAGAGAACACAAAGAAGAAAGAAAGGAATAAATTTGGAAATTTAATACGTCGGCGTGCTGCTTGTTTTTCTTTCTCTTTTCCGTGCTCTCTTTTCTGTGTTCTCTGGGAATCTGTGGTTAACTCGTTGCATTACAAGGAGACGTTCTCATGCTCGATATCGCCATTCTCGAAGGAATCCGCACACCTTTCGCCAAAGCCTACGGCCCGTTGGCTTCTGTGTCTGCCCAAGAGCTTGGCCGCATCGCTACGACGGCCGTACTTGAACGCGCCGGCCTGCGTCCGGATCAGGTCGATCAAGTTGTCTTCGGCAACGTGGCCATGCCGCCTGATGCCGCCAACATCGCGCGCGTCATCGCTCTGTTGTCCGGCATCCCCCGCGATCGCATCGCTCATAGCGTGCAACGCAACTGTGCTTCCGGCATGGAAGCGTTGACGACGGCGGCTCAGCTCATCCAACTCGGTGAGGCGCGTACCATCGTCGCTGGCGGCGTCGAATCGATGAGCCGCATCCCACTACTGTACAACCGCGAGGCAACGGAATTGTATTTGCGACTTGGCAAAGCGAAGAATTGGCGGCAGCGGCTCGGCACGTTGTTGCGTTTCCGGCCGCGGCATTTTAAACCAGTCCTTGGCGTGCAGCTGGGGCTGACCGATCCAGTGTGCGGCCTTATCATGGGGGATACGGCGGAGAACTTGGCTCGCGATTTCAACCTCAGCCGGCAGGAGCAAGATGTCTTCGCCCTGGAGAGCCACCATCGCGCCGTGGAGGCGCAGAAACGCGGCGTGCTGGCCGAGGAGATCGTGCCGATCCACACCATTCACGAGGACTTCGGTCCGCGCAAAGATCAGACGATGGAAGCGTTGGCCCGGCTGAAGCCATTCTTCCAGAAAAACGGGACGGTGACAGTCGGCAATTCCTGTTCAATCACTGACGGCGCTGCGGCGTTGGTTGTTATGCCGGGTCAGGCCGTTCGCGCCAAGGGTCGCCGGCCATTGGGTTATCTCCGCGCCTACGCCTATGCCGGCTGCGATCCCTCGCGCATGGGGCTAGGACCAGTGTTTGCCACGAGCAAATTGCTGCACAAGACCGGCCTGAGCCTACGCGACATCGATCGGATCGAGTTGAATGAGGCTTTTGCCGCCGTCGTGTTGGCCAATGAAAAAGCCTTCGCCTCCCAGCACTTTGCGCGCGAGCAATTGGGCCGCAATTCGGCTCTGGGTGAAATCGATCGCCATCGCTTGAACGTCAACGGCGGTGCCATCGCATTGGGGCATCCCGTCGGAGCGACAGGCACGCGTTTGGTGCTTACGCTGCTTAAGGAACTGCGGCGCCACAATTTGCATCGCGGTCTGGCAACGTTGTGCGTCGGCGGCGGCCAAGGCGCGGCGCTGCTGGTGGAGACGGAATAAATAGGGTAATGACTTGTCTGACGCTCCGATAGCTACAATGCGTGTGAATTATAGGATTCCCACACTTGCAAACACAATCTAAGAAAGATAAAATGAGTAGCAAAGAGGGAATGGCCAAACAGAGACGGCTGTTGTGACGGGGTGGTCTGCTGCGCCAATTGAATGCTAAACTAGGAGATTGCACCATCTTTTTCTTTAAAAGGAGCGGGACAATGTTGTTCTTTTCTCTCACTAGCAAACGCCATGAAGCCAAAAAATCCACTGGCGAAAAGCGGACATTTGTCCCACGCCTGGAAATCCTCGAAAGTAGAGACCTCCCATCCACTTTCACGGTAACTAACACTTCATCGGACGTGAATACTTCGAATTCACTGCCGTGGGCGATCCAGCAATCGAACTCAACTCCTGGGCTGAATACCATCGACTTCAATATCTCTGGTTCAGGAACCCACGTCATCAACTTAACTGAGATCCAATGGATAAGTAATCCTGTGATAATCGATGGCACATCGCAGCCTGGATACAATGGAAAGCCTCTCATTTCCATCCAGGGTAACAGCAGTCTAACCGGCTTATTCGTTCTCACCACTGGCAGCTCCGGCTCAACTATTGAAGGTCTGGACATGTACAACTCTACGGTCAGCCAGATAAGCATGGTTGCCGGTTCCAATGGAAACTTGATTCAAGACAACTGGATAGGCTTTTACATCGATCCGAACGGCCAGGTCCATTTGAACAGCGCGTTAGGGTATAGCGGCTCAGACGCCATCGGTATTCAGTCGAGCAACAACACGATTCGCAACAATGTTCTCAGCGGCGTTTACAATGCCATCGGCATCGGCGAGGACGCCTCCGTCTCTTGGTCCGGCACAGTCTACCAGGGCAATTCCATTACATCCAATTTCATCGGCACTGATCCTGATGGCACCACGGCGCAAGGTTATGGCAACCAATCTAGTGCTGTCTACCTCGGTGCAGGTAGTCAAGGAAACCTCATCGGTCCTTACAATGTCCTGTCGGGCAACCTCCACGGGGTTGAAATGAATACCCCCTCTACCACCGGCAACATTGTATTTGAGAACCGCATCGGCACAGATGTGACCGGAACATACGCAATCTCCAATGGTGACGGCGTGGACCTGTCCGGCGGCGCCAATGGCAATACCATCGGCGGGTCATTCGGCGGCAACCTTATCTCCGGGAACACCGGAGTAGGCGTCAACTTGGGCGTACAAGGTTACGGAAGCGGCAATAATAATTGGGTCCAGGGCAATATCATTGGACTCAATGGCAGTCAGACAGTAGTGCTCGGCACCGGCAACGGAGTCTCCATCAATAGCGGCTCCGTTGGCAACCATGTTCAAGGCAACGTTCTCTGCGGAGCAACTTTCAACGGTGTCTACTTACAAAACGCATCGTCTAATGACATCAGCGGCAATTGGATCGGCGAATCTTCCAGCGGTACGGGTTTCGCCAACAGGCAGTACGGCGTCGCAGTGACGCAGGGATCGAATTACAATTCCATCCTGGGGAATTATTTCGGAGTGAACAATCTCGGAAATCTTTATATTGATGCCACTTCCATTGGCAATGTCACAGATGTGTCGTCAGCAAGTCCAACCGGTCCAACCAATCCACCCGGTTCGACCAGCATTTCAGACCAAATCCAGCAAATTTTCCAGGCTTACGGAGTGATGCTACAAGCCTTGGGGAATAGGAACATCCCTCTCTTTTTCCAGGAAGTGCAAAATATTGTATCGCTTTACGTGACTGTTGAGTTGGAGATCCTCCGCTCTTTCCTTCATCTTCAGTAAAGTCTCATATGACCAATGTCTCTGGTGAGCGGGAGACCCGTCTCCCGCTCTGCGTTCTTACACTACTTCGTGCAGCACCGGGCTATCGATGATGTGCTGCGGCCGCCCCGTCGGGTCAGTGATGGTTGTCATCTCCGGATGGATGCCGAGATTGTGATAGAGAGTGGCGAAAATTTCGCCGAAAGTCACGGGGCGATTGCTGGCGTATTCACCCAGGCGATTGGTAGCGCCGATGACCTGCCCTGTCTTCATGCCGCCACCGGCCAGCAAAGCGCAGCTCACCTGCGGCCAATGATCGCGGCCAGCCTGCTTGTTGATGCGCGGTGTCCGCCCGAATTCACCCCAAGCGATGACCGTCACGTCACGGAGCATTCCGCGTGCGTCCAGATCGTCGATCAGGGCGCTAAAGCCTTGATCGAACTTGCTGCCATGATCGCGTACCAGCTTGAAGTTCTCGCTGTGACTGTCCCAGCGGCCATAGGACAGCGTCACCACGCGCACACCGGCCTCGATCAAGCGGCGAGCCAGGAGCAAGTGATCGTTCGCCGTCGGCGCTCCGTCATACTGAAACTGATACGGCTTGCCGTCGCCGTAACGCGCCCGCACCTTATCGCTTTCCTTGCGGAGATCCAGCGCTTCGACAAGCTTGCTAGAAGTCAGCACGCCGAGGGCGCGTTCCGTCATCGCATCCATGGTCTTGTAAACGCCGCTGCTGTCGAGATCGGCGCGAAGGCTATCGAAGCTGGCCAGCAGCCGGCGGCGATCGGCCAGCGTCTCGACGGAGATGCCGTGCAACGTCATGTTAGCCATGCCAGGACCATCCGGCTTGAAAGCGGCATAGGAAGGGCCGAGGAAGCCGGGACCGCCGGCATCGGACCACGGTACATGCTGTGTCCGCGCCGCCAAGCCGGCGAACGGCGGTACCGATGGATCGACGGGACCCAGTACCTTGGCGGCGACGGCGCCGATGCTTGGCCGGCCGCCTAGCGATCGCAAGCTCGAATGTGGCCAACCCGAAGTGCATTGATAAGCATCGTGTCCGCCGGTGGCGCCGACCACCGAGCGAATGATAATGCATTTATTCATGCGTGCGGCGATCTGCGGGAAGACTTCACCAATCTGAATGCCGGGCACTTTTGTGGCAATCGGCTTGAACTCGCCGCGGATCTCGGCAGGCGCTTCAGTCTTGATGTCCCACAAGTCCTGATGCGGTGGACCGCCGCCCAGGAAGATATTGATGACTGCTTTATGGCGATTGCTGCCGGCGCCCACCGGCGAGACACCGATCCCGCCGGCCTCGGCCCGCAAAATGTCGGCGAGCGTGAGTGAGGCGGTCCCGAAAGAGAAGGCGCCAATTTGAAGAAAACTGCGTCGCGAAATGCCATCGCAGAACTGCTGTTTTTGGCCGAAGATGGTCAACATTGACCTCTCCTTTCGAGCAAGGCGGGAAGCGAATCCGTGGTAGGAACTGAGGATGCTTCGCACACACGAGCAGCTGTACCTCATCCGTAGTATAAACTAAACGGCTGAGCCAGGTGTGTCAAGCGCGAAGAGCTGTGCCGCTGTTGCATCCATGCATCCGGCCGGTAGGGATAGCGGATACTCAGCTTGTCGAACGTTTGATCTGCGGTCTCGACAACGAGGATTCTCAAATACAGATAAAAGCGACCGAAAAATAGGAAAAATCGTCGGAGTGCCGGGCCGGTGCTGCGCAAAAAATCAGCACAGAAGCCGCTTAGAGCGCATGGCAAGCGGGTGTAGCGTTTTTCTCCCTCCCCCACAAGGGGGAGGAGGAAGACATCTAGCCGCTACACCCGCTTGCCATGCGCTCTAAACCTCGCGAGCCGGAAGCGTAAGTGACAGAGCAAGAGCCGTCGCTTACGCTTCCGGCTCGTTTCGTGCGCTGTTGGATTTATTTGTTCGCTAGTTCTTCGGTTTCGTCGCCAGGATCAGCGGTGAGGGGCCAGGGCTTTCCATCTTCCTCACGTTGCGGAAGCCAGTTTCTTCCAGCCAGCAGCGGATTTCCTCGAAGGAGAAAACATCGCCTTCGTCGGTGTTCACCAGCATGTTGACGCCAAAGATGAGGGCTTGCGGCGGACCGGTGCGGTCGTCGTGGACCAGGAATTCTGCGACGACAACCGTGCCCTCCGGCGCCAGGGCGGCGAAGGTCTTTTGCAACAGCCGGCGGCTGCGTGCCGCGCCTTCGCTGTGCAGGATGTGGCCGAGAATCGCAATGTCATGGCCGCTGCCGAAGTCGGCCTGGTGCAGATCGCCGCGGACAAACTGAAAGCGGTCGGCCACGCCTTCACGCTGGGCCACACGCCGCGTCACTTCCAGGACACTCGGCCAATCTACCGCCGTCACGCGGACATGCGGCGATTTCTGAGCCAGGATAATACCCCACACCCCGGAGCCAGCCGCCAGGTCGAGCACACGCACAGATTTCGTCGCCTTCGCGATACCGAGCGCGCCGGCCAGCGCCTGGGCCGCTGCATGGTTGAATGGAAACAGGTCCTCGACGAATTGCTGAAAGAAAGTTGCTCCCTCGTCCTCGCGGTTGACACTCATGGCTGGCTTGCCAGTGCGTACAATCTCGTTGAGCTGCATCCACTTCGGCAACAGCTGCGCGGTGATGTGCAGCAACATGCCGCCCCGATAGTCGGGCTTGCCACGCACCAAATACGTCGCACTCTCCGGCGTCAGCGTGTAGCGCCCTTGCTCATCACGGCAGAGCAACTCCAGCCCTACCAGCGTGTTCAACACCGCACGCAGCCCACGCAGCGAAGCACCAGTCTCGGCGTGGAGTTGCTCGATCGTCCGCGGTCCTGTGTCCAACACGTCGAAGACACGATGACGGACAGCTGCCTCCAGGACTAGTGGCGGCGCATAGCCCCACATGAATTGCATGATCCGCTCCGGCGTGACCGACTTGCTGGCGTGAGACTTCATGCTTTGCGTTCTCCGTTAGTAGTAACGGGGTAATGTATCCTGGAGCATTATAGGAATGTCTGCGATTATGTCGTGGTGATCTCGGCTATCAATGCCAACATGCCTGTTGCAAACGCGAGATGAATCGACAGGATGAATCTCCACGGCTTCCGACACACGACAAAAGATCTCCCGATTACTGGACGCACCCTTACAGATCAGCTCCAACCAAGCACTTGCTTCCTTTATTGATCTGCCGCATCTGCAAGGGCAGCTTTCGGCAGCACGGCGGGCTGGCGGGTCATCTCTTGCATCGTTTCAGTCAGGCGCGGCACAGCAGCCTGCACTGCCTGCATGAGAGGCGCGGGCCGCACGCCGATGCCCAAGGTCAGCACGGCGCACAGCCACACCGCTGCCAATATCGGCCAGGAGCGCTCACGTTTGGCGGCAGCAGGGAGAGCAGATGGCGGCGGTTCGCGCAGATACATCACGGCGGCGATGCGCAGATAATACCAACCGCCGATGGCCGCGTTAATGACGGCCAGCACCGCCAAGGCGATGAACAGCTTGCGCTGCTCCAGCGACGCCGCCACCTCTACGTTTGCTGGCACATCCAGTGCCCCCGCGAAGAGCAGGAATTTGCCCATGAAGCCGGCCGTCGCCGGAATGCCGATGAGACTAAACAGGAACAACACCATCAGCAGGGCCATCCCCGGTCGGGTACGGCTGAGACCAGCGAGGTCATCTATCGTCTCCGCCGGCTGGCCGCTTGTGCTCAGATACTCCAATACGGCAAAGGCACCAAGCGTCATGGCGCCGTAGGCTGCCAGGTAGAAGAAGACGGCATCGACGCCATCTACCATCGCATCGGGTGCAGTTAAGAGCCGTGGCGCCACCGCCAAGCCGATGAGCATATAGCCGGCATGGGCGACGCTAGAATAGGCCAAGAGCCGCCGCAGGTTATCTTGTAACAAACCGAGAACATTACCCACCGTCATCGTCACGGCGGCCATGATCCACAAGAGCACTGGCAATTGATCGCTCAGAATCGGTAAGGCCAGCGAGGCCGTGAACGTCTGACGCGACAGCGTCGGCAAGATGAAGCCGAGTACGCGCACCAGAGCGGCGAAGCCAGCCACCTTGGGCACGAACGCCAGGACACCGGCATTGGCCGTGGTCGTACCCTGGTAGACATCGGGCGCGTAGAAATGAAAGGGGAATGCCGTTATGCGGAAACCCAATCCGGCCACTACCATGACCAAGGCGATCATGCCCATGCTCAAAAGCGGTGATGGGGCCAATTCCTCCATCGCTCCGGTCTGGCTGGCGCGACGAAACGCCTCGGCCAATCCTGGCAAATTGGTCGTGCCGGCCAGACCGTAGAAGTAGCTGAACCCGAATAGCATCAGGGCTGACGAGAACACGCTCAGGAAGAAATACTTCAGCGCCGCTTCTTGGGCGGGTGCATCGAGTCCGCCGCCTCCCTCTTCCTTCCCCATTTCCGGGGGGAGGAGAGAGAGACGACTCTTACCAAAATAGAGGACTAAGTAGGTCGGTATACTTGTCAATTCCAGGGCCAGGAACAGTGTAATCAATTCGTTGGCCGCTCCGCTCAATCCCATACCAGCAACCATGAGCAACAGACAAGCATGATAGTCGGCAGCGCGTTTTTCCGGCGCGGCGTTCCAGCAGAATAACACGAGAATGATGCCGCCGAGAATCGACAAGGCGCGGACAAAGAGCGCCAGTCGATCGAGCACCACTGGGCCAGCGTAGCGCACGGCCTCGGCGGTGGAGAGCGACTCATAATGCGGCAACGGATTTAATAGGAGCACCAGACCAGCCGCGAGCAACGCCGCCAAGGCCACACCACCCCACAGATGGCGATGCGCACGCAGCGTTCCACCAATGAACAGTACGCAGGCAGCCGCCCCCAGAATCATCTCCGGGACGAGATAAGGGACAAAGCCAGTCAATGCCGTGATGAGGGTGGGATTCACGTTAGTTCTTCTCTTCCTGGTTAGTCATGCCTCGAAGGAGAGCGCGGGCCTCGTTCGTCTGGTTCCCAAACTCAGTTCAGGAACGAGGGGAAGTCCGCGTTATTTTTTCTCCGCAACCGACGCGGTCTGCTGAACGTCTACACGGTGGGCGACGGCCTGCTCGGTATCGGCCCGTTGGCGCGCCGCCTCGGCGATGCCGGCCACTACTTGAATTTCTGGACGCACCGTATCGAAGAACGGTTTTGGGAAAACGCCTAGGGCCAGACACAAGCCGGCAATCGGCAATAGGGCTGCCAACTCGCGGCCGTTGAGATCGCTGATCTGTCCGTGTCCTTCGTACTGCGGTTCCTTGACCGGACCGAAGAACACCTGACGCACCATCGTCAGCATGTACCAGGCGCCCAGCACCACGCCGGTCGCCCCCAGGCTGGCCAACAACGTGCCTTGCACCTGGCTTCCCCGAAAATCATACATGCCGCCCAGCGCCAGCAATTCGCCAAGGAAACCATTCAGCCCCGGAAGACCAATGCTCGACAAGGTGATGAACACCATAAACACTGCCAACAGATGCAGGCGAGCGCCCATACCGCTATAATCGGCCATCTTCCGTGTGTGATAGCGTTCATATAACATGCCCACCAACAAGAACAACGCGCCGGTGGACAGGCCGTGATTTATCATCTGAAGCAAACTGCCGGTCAGACCGACTTCGTTGAGGGCAAACAAACCCAACATACACAGGCCGAGATGGCTAACACTGGAATAAGCAACCAATTTTTTGATGTCATCTTGACCCAAGGAACAAAAAGCGCCGTAGATGATGCCGACAACGGCAAGGCTGCCGAGGACCGGCACACCGAAACGCAGACTGGCATCTGGGGCCAGCGGTACACTGAGGCGCAGAAAACCGTAGGTGCCGAGCTTGAGAAGAATGCCAGCCAAGAGCACACTGCCGGCTGTCGGTGCTTCGACGTGAGCCAACGGCAGCCAGGTGTGCAGCGGTACCATCGGCACCTTAACGGCAAAGCCGCACATCATGGCCACAAATACCCACAATTGCACACGTCGCCAATAATCGAGTCGATCGCGCGCTTGTTGGAGATTCGCCTCCATGTCTTTTGGCGCACGTTCGAGCTGCTGGACATCTTTGGGCAGCTCTCGATTCAGTGCATCAACGCGGGCAATCAATTCCGGGATGGCGAAGGTCAGTAGGTGACTTTGGCCGGGATCATGGTCAGCTTCGACCTGCGGCAATACCAAGGCTACACCGATGACGCCCAGTAGGGTAAGAAGGCTGCCGGCCAAGGTATAGATAAAGAACTTACGCGCCGCATACTGCCGTTGTGGGCCACCCCAAATGCCGATCACGAAAAATAACGGCACCAGCGTTAGCTCAAAAAACACATAAAACAAAATGACATCAAACGACGCAAACACGCCGGTCATACCCAGCTGTAATACGAACAACCAGGCGTAAAATTCATGAACACGTTCCGTGATGGCCGTCCACGAAACCAGCACGCATGTCAGCATCAGCAGCGCCGTCAATAGAATGAGCCACACATTCAATCCATCGATGCCAACATAAAATTGGATGGCGCTATCGACCGTGCCATCGGCCGCAGTGTGTAGTGGCAGTAGATTTTCCTGTGTCTTATATTGGATCCAATCCGAACGGAAAGTCAGAGGACCTTCTGTGACATCGACAGAAAGCGTCTCCCTGGTGCGTTCGACGGTGAATTGAATACTGAGGATCGTGGCCACAAGCAAACTGACGAGTACGCTAACGAGGCTAACCCAGCGCACGGCCGCCGTGCGGCCAGGACCGAGCAAAGCGACCACAATGGCCGTCGTCAACGGCAGCACCAGCAAAAGAAGCAACAATTCCCGCATAATGTTTTCAATCCCCATATTTTTTAGTTAGTCACGACGCGGGACAAAGTGCGTTTGCGCTCTGCTCCGTGTCGTGGCTAACCATTATTACAATTTCGATACCAGGGCGATCAAAAACACTGTCAGGCCCAGCACCATTGCCAGAGCATAAAATTGCACCAGGCCATTCTGCACCGGGCGGAAGCGAAAACCCAACCAGCGAAATAATTGTCCCGTCAGATCCACCAAACTATCCAATACATATAAGTCAAATATGCGTATGAATGTGGTGAATCCTGCCAAGGGCGTGAGGATGAACGCCTCATACAATTCATCGATGTAGAATTTATTCAGCGATAGCTGATACAATCCTTGCGCCGCCTTCACCAAGCGAGCCGGCACGTCGGGCTGGCGAACATACATCCAATAAGCCATACCGATACCGCCCAGCGCAATAACGGAACTGAGAATCATCGTGAAAAAATTCAGCGATTCTTCTGCAGAACGCGACGGTAGACCAGGTGTATGAGCGACAAAATCTCCGAACAGATGCGAAGGTCCTAAAACGGCGCCGACGCCCACAGCAAAAACAGCGAGGATCATCAGAGGGATCGTCATCACCGGCGGTGATTCCAGGTGCGAAGTTTCGCCGTGCGCGGCCTGGCTGTGATGGTGCTCAAACGCCTCCGGAGGAATGCGTTCTTCACCCCAAAATGTCATAAAATAGGCCCGGAAGGTATAAAAAGCTGTCAGGCCAGCCGTGATGAGACCGATAATCCAGAGAATCAGATACCAGCTGCGATATGGGTTCGCATGTAGGCCAGCAGTCCAGGCCACATCGAGAACTTCATCCTTGCTCCAAAAACCCGACAACAACGGGAAACCAGCCAAGGCCAGTGCCCCACACAAAAAGGTCCAGTGCGTCTGCGGCAATACCTTACGCAGGCCGCCGAAGCGTCGCATGTCAATGATATTGCCCATCGCGTGCATGACACTGCCGGCGCTGAGGAACAACAATGCCTTAAAGAACGCATGGGTGAACAGATGGAACGTTGCCGCCAGCACGGCGAAAGTCACAAGTCCCTCGCCCGCCGACGGGACGCCGCTGCCCAGCGCCAGAAACATATAACCGAGCTGGCTGATGGTCGAATAGGCCAGCACGCGTTTGAGATCGTTCTGCGTCAGGGCAATAAGTGCCGTTAAGAGAGCGCTAATGGCGCCGAGTGTGGCCACGACAACCTGGGCGAACGGCGTGAGTATGAATAGCGGCGTGCAGCGGGCCACGAGATAGACGCCGGCCGTCACCATCGTGGCGGCATGGATAAGAGCACTAACCGGTGTCGGACCTTCCATCGCATCCGGCAGCCACACGTGCAGCGGAAACTGCGCCGATTTGCCAACCGCGCCGCACAACAGCAAGAGACAGGCCGTTGTCAGTAATCCTTGATCGAGTGTGCCCGCCTCATTGGCTTTTTGGACATGATCGAAAATATGCTGATAATCCAGATAATGGCCGAAGCGTGACCATAGCAGCAGAATGCCTAATAAGAACCCCATGTCGCCGATGCGCGTAACGAGGAATGCTTTTCGCGCCGCAGCGGCCGCTGCTGGTCTTGTGAACCAGAAACCAATGAGCAGATAACTGCACAGGCCGACGCCTTCCCATCCCAGATATAGAAGAGCGAAATTGTCCGCCAAGACCAGAGTAGTCATCATAAATACGAACAGCGACACTTCGGCGAAGAAGCGCGCATAACCTTCATCGCCATGCATGTAGCCGACCGAGTAGATGGCGATGACCGTGCTGACGAATGTCACCATGAGAGCCATCATAGTGCTGAGAGCATCGGCATTGAGACCGAAACCAACCTCGATACCGCGTCCTATGCCTGGTTCGCCGACTTTGATCCACTCATAATAGACTTGGATTTGATGCGCCTGGTCCTCTTCCGACGCCGCAATGCCTTGATGCACGGCGAGGAAGGCCATGACAGCAACGATGAAGGCGCCGACGCCAGCAAGAATGCACGGCCAATGACTATAGCGGCGCAGCAGGCGTGGACCGAACAGCCCCGTGATGACGGCGGCAGTCAGCGGCAACACCGGAATCAGCCACAAATAAGGTCGCACGTCAGACATGACTCTCCTCTGGTTGATGTTCGGGTTCGACGCCGGCCGGCGTCAGGTGTGGCAAGGGCGGCTCACGCGGCGCCGGCGGTAGCGGCTCGGTGTCTTCGGTCGCCTCCTCGCCCGGCTCGCGCAACTCCTGCCATTTGCTCACGTCCAGCGAATGTTGCCGACGATACAACATCAGGATCAGAGCCAGGGCAATGGCCGCCTCGCACGCCGCCACCGTGACGATGAACAGGATGAATGCCTGTCCCTGCAAATTGCCGCGATAGCGTGCGAAGGCTGCCAGGTTGATCGATACGCCTTGTAACATCATCTCCACACATAAAAACATAATGATAAGATTGCGGCGCGCCAAAAAGCCGATCAGTCCCAGGGCGAACAGGATGGCGCCGACAATCAGGTAGTGATGCAATGGCAATGCGACCATGAATTCCTCACCTTCACGAACGGCGGAGTGCGATGGCGATGGCCCCGACGGTAGCCACCAACAACAACAGGCCGCCTAATTCGACCGGCAGCAAAAAATCGCTGAAGAGGGACCGCCCGAGATATGCGGCGTTGTCGGCCGGCATGCGCGGCAGTCCTTGCTCGTCGCGGCGAATGTTTTCAGACGCTACGGTCGGCGGCGGGCCACTCATATGAGAAAACGGCACATCCGCCGCTGCCGGCAGCCAGCCAAGGCGATACCGCGCGCTCTCGCCAAGGGCAACCAGATCCCTCAGCACTTCCCGCGATTTTTCCACAGCGCGAGGGTCGTTGTGATCGATGTTAGACCAGGAAATGGACGCCTGTTCCGATCTTTGATGTAGATCTTTCCAGGTGTGAAAAAGTTTGTTGAATTGGTTGAACAACTCCTCATCATCTCCAGGTTTACCAATTTTTTCCTCCATGTCGGCCCGGCTGTTCAATGCCGCTGCTTCGTGCGCCCGGGAAAGGAGTCGGTCGATTTCTTGTGTGCTCTCCTGGATGCGCTGATCGTAGCGCTGCAACACAAATAGCAGGGTGCCAAGCAGGAGAAAACCTGCCAGCGTCGTCAGCAACGGCTCGCGTGAACGGTCGTCGGCATCGGACAGACCGCTATGCGCAGCCAGCATGAGGACAAACAAAAAGGTAACGATGATGGCGCCCGCGTAAACGATGATGGTCGTCGCCATGAGAAACGGTGCGGCCAGCAGCAGAAACAGTCCACACGTACTCAACACAACTAGCGCAAAGGCCAAGGCGGCACGGGCAGGATTGTGCTGCGTCACCAGCAAAGCGCCCGCGATGATCGCCAGGAATGAAAACGACCAAAACAAGATCGTTTCCGGAGAAAAAACGCTGCTGCGCGTCAGCAGCACCCCGGCCAACATCAGCGCCACAAGGCCGAGTGCGGCTCCCCACAGCACCGGATATGCCCGTGGCCGCGGCAGCAGTAAATAGATGGCAGCAGCGCCAGCCAACAGCGGCAACACAATCGGCCACCACTGGGCAGCAGGAGATATTTCGGCACTTAACAGACAAAAAAACATATTGATCCTCATCAACTCTGCGCGGACGAGGAGGAGGTTAACCCGGTGTCCGCAGGCAATTCTGAGGCGACGCTGAGCCGTCCCGAGCGTGTGCGGATTGGGTCTGTGCCTGCTTTCACCGTTTCATCGAACACGCTGAGCAGCTTCTCTTTATCGAACATCAACGCTTCACGGCTGAAACCAGACAGATCGTACAGCGTCGTCAGTTCGATGGCATCGACGGGGCACGCCTGTTCACACATGCCACAGTAGATACAGCGCAATTCATCAATGACAAACGTCTCTGGATATTTTTCACGATCCGGCCAGGGCGACGGCGCCGCGACAATATCAATGCAGTGGGCGGGACAGGCTGTCGAACACATATAACAAGCGACACACTTGACGCGGCCTTGTTCATCGCGGTTGAGGCGATGCACGCCGCGATAATTGGGCGGCAGTTTCGGCTCGACTTCCGGAAATTGTTGGGTAACGGCACCGCCACCGAACAGTGTTTTCGTGGCATGACGCACGGTCGTCTGCAAACCCTGGAAGATGGCCGGCAAGTACAATTGTTCAAGCAGGCCGGCCTTCGGTACCGTTACCCATTTCACCTCGTTTTCAGCAATGGGCATGATATTTCTCCTCTCTGTTTAGTCGATGACTGCTTCATCATGCAGGACGGCCGGAAGGCCTGAAGCTACGTGGCCGGCAACGCGCACCGGGGCGCGCGGACGCTGCTGCGGCATGTATAATGCGAATCCTGCGACGATGAAGAGTGTGGCGATCGATAACGGCAATAACAGCCAGTCGCTTAGATGCAATTGTTTGATGACGATGACGCAGACAACATTGACCAAGGCCAGAGGCAGCAGCACTTTCCAGCTCAGACCCATCAGTTGATCGAAGCGGAAGCGCGGCAGCGTCCAGCGGATGAGCATGAAAAAGATGATGAACAACGCCATCTTGATAGCAAATACGATCAATTTCAAAATGGCGCCGCCAACACCGTCTGGCATGGCTATTCCCGGTAATAATTGCCAACCACCGAAAAACATAATTGCAACGAGAAAACTCGTTGTAATCATATGTGTGTACTCACCGAGGAAAAACAGGGCGAATTTCATAGCGCTGTACTCCGTGTGATAGCCGCCAACCAACTCTTGCTCCGCTTCGGGCAAATCGAAAGGCAGACGATTGCATTCGGCGAACACGCTTGTAATGAACAACAGCGCCGCCAACGGTTGGTAGAGGACGTTCCAGCCATGCTTGACCTGATAATCAATAATCGTCTCCAGGTTGAGCGATCCTGTCACGGCCAGGACGCCAAGGACCGACAGGCCCATCGGGATCTCATAACTGATCAATTGAGCGCTGGAGCGCAGTCCGCCGAGCATACTGTATTTATCGTTTGACGACCAGCCGCCCAGCAAGACTCCATAAACTGCCAGGCTACCAATGGCGAAATTGAAGACGATACCGATATCTACGTGCGGGGCGATGACAAATTGGATGGTATCATTGTATTCCTTTAGTTTTTCTTCATAAGTCTTATCGTTTGTCTGTTCGGCATGCTTATGGTCAGCATCGAGGATGGCCTTCTCTTCCTCGATAGTCTGTGGCCAGGCGGTTTGTGGCGGATTCTGCCGATAATCCACTAACACCGGCGGCGGCGTGGTAGGTCCGAAAGGCACGACAGCGAAAGCCAATAGCGCGGTGCCAACAGTGATACAGGGCGCCAGTAGATAGAACAGCTTATCCACGTGGTTGGGAATAATATCTTCTTTCAGCAAGAATTTGATGCCGTCAGCGATCGGCTGCAATAGACCCCAGGGACCGACGCGATTGGGACCAAGGCGGTCCTGCGCCCATGCCGAGATTTTGCGTTCGGCAAGGATCAAATAGGCACACGTTCCCTGCAATACGCCCATCATAATGGCGATGAAAAGGAGTGTGATCCAAAAACTAAAGCCCAATTCCATGTACCTACTCCCAGGCGAACGGCCGGTGTAAGCCAGCTAGTGGTAGAATCGACCAGCCAGCTTACGCTGACCGTTCATCGTTCAGTGGAATGCCATATTCGCCAAGGTCGCCCCTGGCCAGTGCTGCGAAATACGGTACTTCGGCAGCCAGTTCTTTCCGCAACGTCGGGGCATGAAGCAGGCCGCGCCGCTCCAAAAGATCGAGAAAAACTTGGCCGTCGGTACGGATCTGACCCGTCGGCACGACCCCCCAGTGAATCGCCTGGGCCAGTCCAGCGTGATTGACGAAGGTGCCTTCCTTCTCGGCCCAACTCGCGCCCGGTAGCACGTAATGGGCAAAATTGCTGACCGGCGACGGCAACAAATCGTGGCAGACAATCAGCGGTATATGCTGGAGCATCTGCGCCTGCGTCTCGCTGATCCAGCCACCCGGCCGGGGCGGATAGCCAGCCGCCAAATACATCGCCTGCACGCGGCCTTCGGCCGCGTCATGCACCACTTGCTCAAAAGAGATAATTTCTCCCTGAAAATACCGTAAAATTTCCTCGACACCGCGGCGATTGGGACATTTCTCGGCGCGGATGGTGAATTTCACTGGTTGAATCGGTCGACCGCGGCGATCCTTTGGATAAGTGTCATCCGCGCCGAGGATCGGCACTGGACCCAGCGCCAGCCGTACCTGGCCAGACAACTTCTTGAGGAACTTGGCGATCAGGTACGCTTCTTCGCATGTCAAAAATGGCGACAACACACCGACAACGCCGGCCGCGTCTTTCTGGGCCACGCTCTGGAATGCCTGACGAATCGTGGGCAAGATCTCCGTCCACGGCAACGGTGTCAACTTGCCGTCGCGCCGTACCATCGGCTGTAGAAAACGCTCAATGGAATTGACATAATGATAACCGAGTCGGCCATCATCACACATGAAATGGCCCTGCGCTTGGGGATTGTAGCGCGGTCGCAAACGATAGACGATGCTCTTGTTGCCGTCGAGCCAAATACTGCATCCTGTCGAACAATCGGCACAAACACTTTCCCGGGTTTTCAGGTTCCACACACGCTGTTTATAAAGGAAATCCTTGCTGCACAGCGCGCCAACGGGACAAAGATCAACAACATTGGTGGCGAGCTTGTTGTTGAGCGGCTCACCAGGGAAAATATCAATCTCGGAATGATGGCCGCGATTGATGATTTGCAGCTCTGCCGTTCCCGATATTTCTCGTGTGAAACGCACACAGCGCGAACACATAATACAGCGATCTGTGAACAGTGTTACGTTGTTGCCAATGTAAGGTTTGTTCGGCGGTGTGTTTTTTTCATCGATCATCCGGCTCTGTGCTCGACCAAAATTGAAGGTGTAATCTTGCAGCAAGCACTCGCCCGCCTTATCGCAGACGGGACAATCGAGCGGATGATTGAGCAATAGATCTTCAAGGGTCTGTTCTTGGGCGAATTTGGCCTTGTTGCTGTTGGTGACAATGACAGTACCATCCTTGGCCGGTGTCTGGCAAGCAGGCACAACCTTGGGCTGCATGGTAATGCTGCCATCCGGTTTGCGTTCGCCAACTTCCACCAAACACATACGACAGCTGGCCACGACTGTCAGTGCCGGGTGCCAACAATAATGGGGAATCAGCACACCGGCTTTCTGGGCAGCCTGGATGAGATTTAGTTTTTCGTTGCCGATATCGACTGGCTTGCCGTTGACGTAGACCGTAGCCATGAAAATTTCCTAACTAAAATTTTCAAGTTTTGTTACGCGTTGCGGGCGAGCGCGGTCGCGTTTGCCTGCAACGCATAACAAAACTCCTCACTTACTTTTCATCGCCGCATCAAATTCCTGTTGGCTTATTCGCCGCGCTTTCCCATCGCCAGTAGCAACGATACGTGTCCCCGAACTGTCGGTATAACTCACGTAAGCCACGATCGTCTCGGACGACAGATTGCGGAGACCCCAGATGCCGACACAAGTCCCATCTTTGAATGCTTCAATTGTTTTGGCATCGAGCGAATCTTTGATATCCTCGATGCGAGACGGACCTTGGCCGTTGAGAGTCTGATACTGGTAGTAGGCCAGGGCAAAGTTCGCCATTTGGTTCAGATCCACCGTGCGCCGTGCGGCTTCGCGCACACTTTGGATGGCGCCACCGCTCTGAAGCTGCTGTCCGGGCCGCGGCAAAACGGGGTTGCCTGAGGATGAGCCTGCGATTTCTTTTGGGGCAACCATATCCTCTCTTTTGATGACAGCTGTTTTCTTCTTGCAACTCGGCAGCAGTGCGGCTCCCAGGACCAGCACACAGACCGCTCGAACAAGTGACGGTCTCATCGTATGACTCCTCGTGCGCGGTAAGATACATTACTCAATGTGTCTTCACCAATTCCAGCAAACGACTCTTCTTCGCTCCGCGGATGTATTGTTCGAACTCACCCCGGAACTTGCGGATGGCATTCTTGACCGGCCAACCGGCGCCGTCGGCCAGGCCGCAAATCGTCGTGCCGGGTATGATGCCCATTTGGTCGCCGGCCACTTCCAGGATGTTCAAATCCTCCAATCGTCCCTGACCGCGGCGTATGCGTTCCATGATTTTCAACATCCAACCCGTGCCTTCCCGACAGGGCGTGCATTGGCCGCACGATTCATGCGCAAAGAACCGACAAATATTATATAAGACATCGACGATGCTGGTTTCCTCATCAAAAACTGTGACGGCGGCTGTGCCTAATCCCAAACAGCCGACTTTGGCTGGCCCAGCGAAATCTAGTGGCGTATCGAACTCTGCTTCCGTCATAATACCCATACTAATGCCGCCGGGAATCGCTCCCTTGGCTTTGCGTCCCTTCCACACACCGCCGCCATATTTATCTATCAATTCGCGCAAAGTGATGCCGAGCGGCAATTCTACACAGCCCGGTTTGTTGACGTGACCGCTGATGCAATAAAGTTTCGGGCCATAGCTGCCGGTATCGCGCGGGTTCTTCGGGTCGGGCGGTACACCCATCGATTTGAACCAGTCAG
This sequence comes from Planctomycetota bacterium, assembly GCA_021325115.1. GTDB lineage: Bacteria > Planctomycetota > Planctomycetia > Gemmatales > Gemmataceae > JAJPHU01. The sequence continues at coordinate 22,138 of JAJPHU010000085.1, forward strand.
CACCGCGATCGACGATATGGGTGACGCACGCCACCGTCTCGATATTGTTCACGACTGTCGGTTTGCGGAAGGCACCTTCGACAGCGGGAAAGGGCGGCTTGATGCGTGGCCAACCACGTTTGCCTTCCAGGCTTTCCAGAAGAGCCGTTTCCTCACCGCAAATGTAAGCGGCGGCGCCTCGGTGTAAATAAATATCGAGATGAAAATCTCTACCGAGAATGTTGCGACCAAGCAAATTATTGTTGTACAATTCGTCGATAGCTTGCTGCATCACTCGATAACTGCGACCATATTCATAGCGCAAATATACATATGCCGTGCTGGCCCGCGTCGCATAGCAGGATAAAATTATACCTTCGAGAACTTGATGGGGATCTTCTTCCATCAAAATGCGATTGTTGAAGGTACACGGCTCGCTCTCATCGGCATTGATACACATGTAAATGGGACCGGGATGATCCTTGGGCAGAAAGGTCCATTTCAACCCCGTGGGAAAGCCGGCGCCCCCACGGCCGCGCAGCCCAGATGTTTTTACGGTGTCCACGACCTGGGCTGGCGTCATCTCGTGGACGGCCTTCTGCAAAGCGCGATATCCTCCATCGGCACGATAAGCGTCGAGCCACGGACTGGCTTTCTTCAAGATGCGGCGGAGGAGAACAGGTTCAAAATCAGCCATCGGTCATCGCCCAATGTTCAAAGATAGTGTTCATCTCATAACGGAAGATAGATCATGCGATCTATTCACTTATTCGGTTTTGTTTTTCACCAAAATGTCGCGCCCAAATCACTGCTAGCTCCAGCCCCTGCTGGAACTGCTCGATCATGTTCTCAATCGAGATTCGGTGCCCTTGATGCGGATACGCTCTACAGATCCGGACTTGGTGCGTCTTCTAACTACATGGTCTCATCCTCCTCTCTAGCCACCGTTATTGTCGTAATTCATCTAGCAATGCATCCACTTTGTCAGGCGTAACATTCATTCGCGCTTCATCGTCGATCAGCACGGCAGGAGCGCCTTCGCAGGCGCCGATACACTCAGCGAACTCGACAGTGATTTTGCCATCCGCACTGGTGCCGCCAGGTTGGACATTTAATTTCTTACATACGGTGTCGAGCAATTCCTCAGCCCCGCGCAAGCCACACGCCAGACTGCGGCATACCCACAGGCGTGTCTTGCCCAGCGGCTGTTTTTCATCACGGAAAAAACCATAAAAACTCATGGTGTCGTGGACCTCGGCAGGGCTGAGATCCAGCAAGTCGGCAATCTCGCGGATCGCCTCCAACGGCACACAACGCAATGCATCTTGAACAATATGCAAGGCTGGCAGCGTCACTGCCTGCTTGTTCGGATAACGAGGCACGTAGGCAAGAATCTTCTGCCGCAACTCTTCGCTCAATACACTCATCGATCTAGCTCCGCCGCGATGATATTTAGACTGCCCAACACTGCCACCACGTCGCTGACCTGATGGCCGACAATCAAATACGGAAAAATAGCGAAATGGATGAAAGATGGCGGTCGGGTCCGCGTCCGATAGGCCACACCGCTGCCGTCGGCGATCACGTAATAACCCAATTCGCCATTGGGCGATTCGATAGCCGCATACACTTCATCCACTGGCGTGTGCCATTGCCGATTGCTCATAATCAGCTCGAAATGATGGATCAAACCTTCGATGCTGCGATAAACGGAAAGCTGATTGGGCATTGTTACTTTGCTATTGGCGTCCACATTAACGGGACCGGACGGCAAATTCTCGATAGCCTGGTGGATGATCTTACAGCTTTCGAGCATTTCCTCCATACGAACAAGATAGCGTGCGTAACAATCCCCCTCCCGCGCACACACTACTTTGAAATCGAAATCTCGGTAAGCCAGATACGGCTCATCTTTGCGCAGGTCGCGAACAACGCCGCTGGCACGGGCGATGGGTCCGGTGCAGCTCAAATTGATGGCGTCTTCCTTCGACAAGACACCAATATCTTTGGTGCGCTCGATAAAGATGCGATTGCGATTGAGCAGACGAACAATATCGTTCCATGCTTTGGGGAAATCGCGGATGAAAGCTCGCACCATGTTGATCCAGGTGTCATCGACATCGGCTAGCAGACCGCCGACACGCAGATAGCTCGGATGAAAACGTTGGCCGGCGGCGCGTTCACAAATGTCGTAAATTTTTTCCTTCTGATTGAAGGCGTAGAGAAAAGCGGTGAAGCCACCCAGGTCGAGCGCTGCCGCACCGCAGCAGAGCAAGTGATCGTGAATGCGCATCAACTCATTGAAGATGACGCGCAGATACTTGCAGCGCGGCGTCAGTTCAATGCCCATCAGTTTTTCGACCGCCGCAAACCAGGCGATCTCATTGGCAACCGGTGAAATATAATTTTTGCGATCGACGATAGTAACATATTGGTTGTAATCGAGATGTTCGCCGAGTTTCTCGAAACCACTGTGCAAATAGCCAATGTCCGGTACAGCCTTGACAACCGTTTCACCCTCGAGCGTCAGAATAAGGCGCAGCGTCGTGTGTGTGGCGGGGTGCTGCGGACCGAAATTGAGGGTCCATAGATATTCTCGTTCTGGCCCTTCCGGCAGGGCGATAGCATCAGCTAATTCCAGAGGCATAACGTTTCCCTCAACTCAAAAGTCAATCTAACTACAGAATCACAGAGAGCATAGAGAAAAACAAAAAACAGAGATAATTAGGCGATCAACGCGCTTGCATTCTCTTTATTTTTTCATTTCTGTGCTTTTTCTGAGTTCCTTGTGACTCTGTAGTTAGATATCTTAGCTTTCGGGGCGCGTAATCACTGGGAAATTATGACGTTCGCCGCGGCCACGCATCGGATAATCTTTGCGTAGCGGAAACGCCGTGAATTCATCGGGCATCAAGATACGCCGCAAATCTGGATGGCCGTCGAAGATCACACCATACATGTCATAGACTTCGCGCTCCATCCAATCGGCGCCCTTCCATAACGGAAAGACCGATGGCAAGGTTGGCTCCGGATCGTTGGCGAACGTCTTGACGATCAGCCGAATGCCTGTGGTCGTGTTGACCAGCACATACCAGACACCATAGCGGTCCTGGGCATTGGGGTATTGCAAATAATCGGCACCTCCCAACTCAGCGAGCATGTCGAAGCCGCACTGTTCTTTCAAAAACTCCAGCACGGCATAAATATGCTCGGCCGGTACGATAATACGGCGATTGTCGCGGAACTCGGAAGTCGTGAATACTTCGCCGAACTTCTGGCGCAGCTTAACGAGAATCTCTTCGTGGGTCATGGTCGTCCATCCGGTTGCAAACGTGTGGCCGAAGCGAAATCGCCAGGGGCGACGATTTTCTCCGCAGGCGGTAGCTCGACAGCCAGCGGCTTCGGCGGGTGCGGCCACAAACGCTGCTGTTGAAATTCCTTGCCGGTAATGGTACCGGTCCGCTGAATCTTGGCTTGCAAATCAATAACCGCTTGCAACAATTGTTCCGGGCGCGGCGGACAGCCGGGTACATACACATCCACCGGAATGAAGCGATCGATCCCCTGCACCACGGCATAGGTATCGAAGACACCGCCTGACGATGCGCAGGCCCCCATAGAAATGCACCATTTCGGCTCCGGCATTTGTAGCCAGATACGCTGCAACACCGGCAGCATCTTCATGGCCACCCGGCCAGCGACAATCATCAGATCGCACTGCCGCGGCGAAAAGCGCATGGCTTCGGCACCGAAACGAGCGATGTCATGGCGTGACGCACCAGTGGCCATCAGTTCAATGCCGCAGCAGGCCGTGGCGAACGGCATTGGCCATAAACTATTCTTGCGCACCCAGTTGGCCAGCTTATCCAACTGCGTCACCAGGACGCTCTCGGACAATCCTCCTAGCGCCATCGGAACACTCCTCTCCGCCAAGCATAAACGTAGGCAACTACTACCGTCAGCAGAAACACCAACACTTCCCAAAAAACCAACGTGTGCAATGGAGCGGGCAGGAACGAAGCCGGCCCTTCGGCTGTGCTGCTCCACGGAGACAAAGCCGCCCACGGATACAAAAACAGCAATTCCACATCGAAGACGAGAAAGAGAATGGCGATCAGATAAAACTTCACGTCGAAACGCTGCCGGGCGTCGCCGATCGGGTCCATGCCCGATTCGTAGGGCATCTGCTTGATCGGCGTCCGCCGCTTCGGTCCCACCAGGTGCGTAAGGAGCAAGACGGGTACCACAAAGCCGAAAATAATTACCAGCAAATACAGGAAGAGGGGATAATAAGTAGCGAGTGTGAAATCCATTTGACGACCAACTTCGTGATTTTTTTCACAATGTAGACCAAAAAGAAACCTCGACAACGTGTCGAGGATGGGCGGTAGGTTCCTTCCTCTGTCTACTGTAGGAACGGGGCGGCCGGAGGACAAGAGGGAAGCACACAGTCCGTGTCCGTTGGCGTCCGCCAGCGGGACGTCAGCCCGGCTTCGGGTTTGCGTTGACGCTTCTCAAAGAGCTTGGGGGGCTATCATGGAATCGGTGGAGACCATTCGGATACCTCACGACGCCCTTGCAAAACGGCGTCGTATTATTACTCCCATACCGCCGCTTCTTCACCGTCCAGACGCAGCGTCAAGCACTTGGCGCTGCCGCCGGACTTGATGAACTCGTCCAATTCCACCGATACCGGCGTGTAGCCACGCGCTTGCAGATCCGCAGCCAGTTTCGTACAGCCGCTGTTGAGCACGACGGTTTTGCCGATCACAACGGCGTTGCAGCCGAAACAGCGCGCCTCCGCCTCGTTGGCTGAGATCAGGTACGGGATGTGGTTCTCGATCACCCGCCGGCCATAGTCGTCGAAAGCGTTGGGATACCAGATGGCCTCGCCGGGAGCCAACGGACAAAAGCATGTATCCAGATGATAAAAGTAGGGGTTGATCAATTCCAGTGGCAACACCTGCTTTTGCAGCACGCGGCCAAGATATTGATGGCCCTGCACGTCACTGCGAATGCGATAGCCAGCAAACAGTGTTGGGCCGCAGAAAAGAGCATCGCCGGCGCCCTCGAAATACATTCCTTCCGGCAGATGTTCGACAATGTATCCGTGGGCCGCAAACCAGGCATCGAAGTGCGGCGTCTCGCGGGCGCGCTCCTCATGACGGAAGCGCGAACTGAAAAAACGATTGCCGAACATCAGGCCGGCATTAGCGGTGAACACCAGATCGGGCAGCCCCGGTTGCGGCTCCATCAATTCGACGACTGCGCCGAGTCCTATCAGCGTATCATGCAATTTCTGCCACTGTCGCCGCGCCCGTTCGCGCGAGCTGCCGCGTGCTCGATTCATCCACGGGTTAATCTCGTATTCAATGCCGTAGTAATCCGGCGGACACATCAGAATGCGTGGCTGTCGCATGTTCGGCCTCCAAAAAGAACCGCCACAACGCCAGGGACACCAAGAAAAGAAAGAAGAAGCAGAATCATAAGAGCTAGCGGACCAAACCTCCTCTCTCCTCGTGGGGGAGGGCTGAGGCAGGAGGTGTCAAGGCAAGGGAGCCAGGGAGGGGTGTCCCCCCACCCCAACCCTCCCCCACAAAGAGGGAGGGAAAAGACCTCGACCCTCCCCCACAAGGGGGGAGGGAAAAGGCCGCTCGCCCTAAGGACTGACAACACTCAGATAGTTTTTGCCTTTTCTGAACTTCTTTATTTCTCGTCTTTTCCTGGCATCCCTGGCGTCGTGGCGGTTTATCCTTCTTTCCCTAGCTCCGCGACCAGCGCCCGCAGGAATGGTTCTACGTCGGTGACGACGCCGACGGTTTGGATGCTGCCGCGGTCGGTCAGCTTGGTCACGGTGGCCGGGTTGATGTCTACGCACGCTACCTTGACCCAGGCCGGCAACAGATTGCCGGTGGCGATCGAATGTAGCATGGTGGCCATCATTAGGCAAAAACCGACACCGTGGATCATCTCGCGCATACGTCGCTGCGCCTCCAGCACATCCGTGACGACTTCCGGCAACGGCCCATCATCGCGGATACTGCCGGCCAGCAGAAAGGGAATGTCATGGCGGATGCACTCGTACATGACACCGCTCTTGAGCACACCGCGCTCGACAGCCCGACGGATCCCCCCTAGCCGCCGGATTGTGTTGATGGCCCGCAGATGATGCTCGTGTCCTTCCTCCATCGGCAAACCGCGCTCCAGCGAGATGCCCAAACTGGTGCCAAAGAGCGCCTGCTCAATGTCGTGCGTGGCCAGAGCATTGCCGGCGAACAGAATGTTCAGGTAGCCGTTACGGATGAGCCAGCAGACATGTTCGACACTGCCGGTGTGAACAATGGCGGGACCAAGGACAGCCAGAATCTTCTCGCCAGCCTCTTTGGTGCGTTTCATGGCGGCAGCGATCTCGCGCACCGTTACGCCTTTAGGTTTCTCGCTGGAAACAGGACTGGCCATGAACTCAAACAGGTTCGAGCGGGCCATCGTCTCGGCAGGGAAGACACGCAATCCCTGTCGGCCCACGACGATGCGGTCACCGACCCGCACTTCCGCCATAGGAATGCAGCGGGCGGCGGTCCCTTCCGGATCGACGAGGATGCCGCAGTCCATCTCCTGATCTTCCACATCGATCCATTCACCTTTGAGGCGTACCTGCGTGCGGAAGCTAGTGGTGCTGTAAAATCCTTCGGGGAAAGCGCCGTCCATATCAGCGGCAATGGTTTGACAATCGCGGACGGCGATCGGTGCAGCTCCATGATCGTGGATAGCATCGAGGATTTCACGCAGCTTGTCGCTGCTATCGGCGCGGACCTCAATGCAGGCGTAGCTGGGATCGGTCTGCCGCTGACCGATGCGAATGTCCTTGATGACATAGGAGCCGCCGTGTGTAAGGATTTCATCCAGTACTTTGGGCAAAATCAGCGAATCGATGATGTGCCCCTGAATTTCAACATCCTCGACGAACCCTTGCTTGCCGACTGTAGCCGAAACCATGAACGCCTCCATGACTTGGGAATAACCTGCGGCATAACCAACTGCGGTGTTATTCTATCATATGGCAGCGGCTCGACCGTGATGCATAAATAGAAATACCTCTTGGATACCGGCGGGTCTGCCATAAGATGAAGGACAACGAAGTCCCTGGCACACACGACCACGAGGAAGTTACCGCATATGCCGCGACGCAACGACCTGCACAAAATTCTACTCATCGGCTCTGGCCCCATCGTCATCGGTCAAGCGTGCGAGTTCGACTACAGCGGCACTCAAGCGTGTAAAGCGCTGCGGGAAGAAGGCTACACGGTCGTCCTGGTCAACTCCAATCCGGCCACTATCATGACCGATCCGGAGACAGCTGACCGCACCTACATCGAGCCGATCACCCCTGACATGGTGGAGCGCATCATTGAGCGCGAGCGCCCCGATGCTCTGCTGCCGACGCTCGGCGGCCAGACCGCGCTCAACACAGCGATGGAGTTACATCGCCGCGGCGTTCTCGATAAGTACAAGGTCGAGATGATCGGAGCAACGCCGGCCGTCATCGCCAAAGCCGAGGACCGCGAACTGTTCAAAAAAGCCATGCAAAACATCGGCATCGCCGTGCCCAAAAGCGGTGTGGCTCGCTCCCTTGCCGAAGCGCTGGAAGTGCTCGATCAGGTCGGTTTGCCCTGTGTGCTGCGGCCCAGTTTCACGCTCGGCGGCACCGGCGGCGGCATCGCCTACAACCGCGAAGAATTCAACCAACTCATCGCTCGCGGACTCGATCTCAGCCCCGTCAATGAGGTGCTGGTCGAGGAATCGGTCATCGGCTGGAAAGAGTTCGAGCTGGAGGTCATGCGCGATTGTGCTGATAACGTCGTCATCGTCTGTTCCATCGAGAATCTCGATCCGATGGGTGTGCATACCGGCGATTCGATCACGGTGGCTCCGATTCAGACGCTGACGGACAAGGAATATCAGCGCATGCGCGATGCTGCCATCGCCATCATCCGTGAGATCGGCGTCGAGACCGGCGGCAGCAACATCCAGTTCGCCGTCAATCCGGACAACGGCCACATGGTTGCCATCGAGATGAATCCGCGTGTCAGCCGCTCCAGCGCCCTGGCCTCCAAGGCAACTGGCTTTCCCATCGCCAAGATCGCCGCCAAGCTGGCGGTTGGCTACCGTCTCGATGAGCTGCGCAATGACATCACACGCGAGACGCCGGCCTGCTTTGAGCCGACCATCGATTACGTCGTCACCAAGGTGCCGCGCTGGGCCTTCGAGAAATTCCCCGACGCTGATACGACCCTGACGACACAGATGAAATCGGTCGGCGAAACGATGGCCATTGGCCGGACCTTCAAGGAATCGCTGCAAAAAGCGCTACGGGGTCTGGAGACGGGCAGCTTCGGCCTGGGTTGTTATCGCGGCGATTTGTGGGGCACACCGCGGCAGCCAGCCCTCGAGGAGATTTACGCGCGCCTGGCCACGCCGACCGCCGAACGCATCTGGTACATTCGCTACGCTTTCAAAGCCGGCCTGTCGCTGGAGGAGATCTATCAACAGACGAAGATCGATCGCTGGTTTCTGCACAACATCCAGGAAATCGTGGCGATGGAAGATCGACTGCGGGCAGCAGTGGATCGGGTATGGACACACTCCCATAATGAGGATATTCGCGATCTCTTATTTGAAGCAAAGCAGTATGGCTTCTCCGATAAGCAGCTGGCATTCTTATGGCGCTCGACGGAGATGGAAATTCGGCGCTTGCGCAAGGAGCTGGGCGTGGTGCCGGTGTACAAGCTCGTCGATACCTGCGCCGCCGAGTTCGAGGCCTATACACCGTACTATTACTCCACCTACGAAGCGCCGATTTTCGTATCGAGGACAGAGGAGAGAGGTTTGGAACCGGCGGCCCTACCATCGCCGATCCTCGATCCTCGATCCTCGATCCTCGATGACGAAACCAGGCCCCGGACCGAAGGCAAGGAGCGCATCATGATCCTGGGCGGCGGGCCAAACCGCATCGGTCAGGGCATCGAATTTGATTACTGTTGCTGTCAAGCGGCGTTTGCGCTGCGGCGCGAGGGTTACGAGACTATCATGGTCAACTCGAACCCGGAGACGGTTTCAACCGATTATGACACCAGCGATCATCTTTTCTTCGAGCCGTTGACCACCGAAGATGTGTTGAACATCTGCGATGTGATGCAGCCCAAAGGGCTGATTGTGCAGTTCGGCGGCCAGACACCACTCAATCTGGCGCGCGGTCTGGAAGCGGCGGGGGCACCAATCATCGGCACCAGCGTAGACAGCATCGACCGTGCCGAGGACCGCGAACAGTTTCAGGAGATGGTTGAACGGCTTGGTTTGAAGCAGCCGGCCAACGGCATCGCTCTGGATTTGCAGCAGGCCATCCACGTCGCCCGCCGCATCGGCTATCCGGTATTGGTGCGGCCCAGCTATGTGCTGGGTGGTCGAGCGATGGAGATTGTCTACGATGAAGCTACCCTGAGTCGCTATGTCGCTGAAGCAATGGAGGCGTCGCCGGGCAAGCCGATCCTGATCGACAAATTTCTGGAGGCGGCCGGCGAGGTGGATGTCGATTGCCTCAGCGATGGCACGCGAACTCTCATCGGCGGCGTCATGCAGCACATTGAGGAGGCCGGCATCCACTCTGGTGATTCTGCCTGTGTCATTCCGCCCTACAGTCTGCCGCCCGCCGTCGTCGAAGAGATCAAACGACAAACGCGCGCCTTGGCCTGTGAATTGAACGTTCGCGGCCTGATGAATGTACAGTTCGCTGTGCAAGGCTCGACGGTTTATGTCCTCGAAGTGAATCCGCGCGCCAGCCGGACAGTCCCGTTTGTCTCCAAGGCTGTGGGCATTCCCCTGGCTCGTTACGCGGCCCTGGTGATGGTCGGCAAAACGCTCGATGAATTGGGGCTGTTCGTGGAAGTGACGCCGAAGCATTACTCGGTCAAAGAGAGCGTGTTTCCGTTCAACAAATTCATCGGCGTGGACATTATTTTGGGTCCGGAGATGCGTTCGACCGGCGAAGTCATGGGCATCGATGACAGTTTTCCACTAGCCTTCGCCAAGAGCCAGATGGCGGCCAACAGCGCTCTGCCGCAGCCGGGCGACGGCAAAATCTTCATCTCTGTGGCCGAGCATGACAAGCAGGAAGTGGTGCCCATTGCGCGTGCCTTGGCCGAGATGGGGTACAAGTTGATGGCGACACGCGGCACGGCCAAGGTATTGCGCGCGGCGGGCATCGCTGTTGACGAAGTGAACAAGCTCCAACAGGGCCGACCCAATCTCATCGATTATATGAAAAACAAGGAGATTTCTCTGATTCTCAATACCCCGAGCGGCAAAGGAGCACGCACCGACGAAGGCAAGATCCGCTCGGCGGCAGTGATCAACGGGGTGACTTGCATTACCACGTTGTCGGCAGCGCACGCCGCTGTCGAGGCCTGCCGGGCCATCCGGCATCGTCCTTGGACCGTGTGTGCCTTGCAAGACCGTTTTCGGCCAACGGCAACAGTAGCACGGTGAAGGGAAGGATAGTTATGGGGTATGTGGCACAGGTTGAATCTTAGCAGAACGAAGGGCTTGTTTGCTCACCTTGTCACCTTGTCACCTTGTCATCTTGTCATCTTTTGTTCGGCAGGGTTGACGGGGTTGAACGCCATTAAGCCGTTGCACGTCGATGACGCCACCTTCTCTTTCAACGCCGCACAAATTGCGGCTCATCCGCTCGATCCCTACGGCTACGTCATGCTGCGTTGGAGCGAAGCTGTGCCGGCGCTGCACGCTCTGGCACCGCCACTGCTGCCCTACTGGTGGGCGGTGGCGATCCGGATGTTCGGTGAACGGCCGGTGCTGTGGAAGTTATGGCTTTTTCCCTTTGCTCTGATTTTCGTTGCTTCCTTGGCGGCGCTCTTGCATCGCTTTGCTCCTTCTGTGGCAATGCCCTTGCTTATCCTGCTGGTATTCTCGCCGGTCTTCTTGCCGAGCTTGAATTTGATGATGGACATTCCGGCCCTGGCTTTGAGCTTGCTGGCGCTGGGGCTGTTTTTCCGGACTTGCGAGAGAGGCTCCTTGGCCCTGGCTGTTCTCGCCGGCTTGATAGCGGGATTGGCCATGCAGACGAAATATACAGCCTTTCTCGCCCCTGGTATTATTCTCATTTATGCTCTTTTACGGAGAAAATTGCTCCTGGGGTTGGCCGCCGCCGGGGTTGCCGGGGCGCTCTTCGCTGCCTGGGAAACGATGCTCTTTTTCCGCTACGGCGAATCGCATTTTATATACCAGCTTTTCCAGGGCGACAATGGCGATCAGCCAAAATCGGTTCTTCTGAACAGTCTTTTTCCTCTTCTGGGCGGTGCTGCACCTACTTTGGCCTTATTGGCGCTGACAGCGTTATCTATGCCGCGTTGGCTGCTGCTTCTTGCGTCCTTGCTTGCGATCCTTCCATTCTTACTTCTTCTATGTCCCGATGCCCTCTGCTTCGGCGGGAGCGTGTATGAACTGGCCAATATCCTCTTTGCTTGCAACGGGGTAGTGGTGTTGCTGAGCGTGGGATGGGCAGCGCGGCGTCTCGTCCAATACAAAACTTATCCACCTGCCGCGCCAGCAAAAGGTGAAAGCCGCCCTTGCTGGCGTGGCGAGCTGGCGAAGCCATTTCTGTTCCTCGTGCTCTGGTTTGCCTTCGAGCTGGCCGGTTACATCGTCATCAGCCCATTCCCTGCCGTCCGTCGGATCATGGGGACCAGCATCACGGCGACCTTATTGGTTGGCTGCTTGGCCGATCTGTCGCTGCGGGAATCATGGCGGAGAAACGTGCTGCATGCCTTGGCCGCTGGGACGGTCCTGTTCGGCCTTGGCTTTTTCGCCGTCGATTTCTTGGAGGCGCGGGCCGAACAACAGGCCGCCTGCGACGCAGCCCAGCACATTCGCCGGGAACATCCACAAGCTACTATCTGGTACGCGGGCTACTGGGGTTTTCAGTACTATGCCGAGAAATGGGGGATGAAACAGATCGTTCCTGTCCAACATACAGAGAAGGGGGGGCCAGCTTTATGGCCCCCCTCGTACCTCCACCGCGGTGATTGGCTCGTCATTCCTGATGCGAGCATCCCTCAGCAGGAAGTAGACTTGAATCAGCCGGAACTGGAGCCGAAGGGCCACATTGCCATTGACGATGCAGTTCCACTATCCACGCTCATGAATTACTACGCCGGCGCCGTGCCGTTGCGCCATCGCTGTGGCCCTCGAATTGTCCTTCGCCTATTTTACGTCAAAGACGATTTTATTTGTCGCTAATACCGTGAAGGACGGATGTAGGCGGCTCAACACCTTGCAGGTTTAGTGTGCTGACTTCCTTGGATTCCAGATCAATCACCTGAATGCGGTGAGCGTTGGTGTCGGCGACGTAGAGTTTGCCGTCGGCGTAGCTGATGCCGCCCGGTTCATTAAACAATTTGGCCTTCTTATCGTCGCCGACAAACGTTTTACAAGAGCGTGTGAGTGGGTCGAGGATTTTGATTTTGCTGTTGTAAGTGTCGGCTACATACAGCTTGCCATCGACATAGACGATGCCTAAAGCGTGCTGCAAACGCGCCGCCGGTCCAATGCCGTCTGTGTCGCCGAAATCGAACAGGCCGGTACCCACCAGTGTTGAGACATCACCTCTGCCGTCCAGTGGAATCGCACGGACGGCGCTAACCTCGCTGTCAGCGACGAACAGTTTGGTTCCATCGCTGGCCAGGCCGCTTGGCTGGGCAAAGCAGCTGGCCTGACGCGGGCCATCTACAAGATTCTCGAAGGCCGTGCCCGCAAACGGGACGACAGTGTGCCTGGTCAGGTCCATTACCCAAATTTGATGGCAGCCGGCCATGGCAATGTACAGCTCGTTGCCGTGTACCAGCAAGTCCCACGGACTGTTGAGTCCCGTGTGCCGGGCATCGCCGCCGCGGCGGAAGTCCATGCCTTGTTGGCCAGTACCGGCGATGGTGCGAACTGTCCGCTTTTTCAGATCAAGCGCGCGGATCATGTGATTTTTGCGATCCGCTACATAGAGAATATCTCCCTTCAGCGCCAAACCCTGCGGGTCGTTGAAGGACGATTTCTCAAAAGTGCCGTCGGCATGTCCGGGCTTGCCGGTGCCGACAAGAGCAATTTTCTTGCCGTCGAGATCGGTGATGACAATGCGATGGTGTGTGCTATCGGAGATGAACAGGCGCTTGCTCGGTCCATCAGCCAGCACTTTGCCGGGGAACCACAAGGGACTTTGGGCCGCCTTCTCTGCCTGTGCCTTGGTGAAGTATATCGGTTTTTCGTTGAGGGTCTTGTTGGCACGGTGGATGCGAATCAATTGTGAAATAACCAGGTCGGCGTCGCGAAAAATGTGCTCCTGACCTGGAAATGCCTTGACGAAGTAGCCTTCCGGATCGATGATGCCGACCGACGGCCACGCCTGGACGCCGTAGGCCTGCCAGATCTTGCGGTCGGCATCGTTGATCACCGGATGGTTCAGCTCATAGCGCTGCATCGCCTTTTCGATACTTTTGGGATCTTTTTCGTTGTCGAACTTGGCGGTGTGGACGCCAATAACGACCACCTCATTGGGATACTTCTTCTCCAGCCTGACCAGGTCGGGGAAGAGATGCAGGCAATTAATTCAGCACAACGTCCAGAATTCGAGGATGACGATTTTGCCGCGCAGATCCTTGAGTTTGATGGGTTTATCGGAGCCGAGCGTGGGACCAACGGCACCGTCGAACTCTGGGGCTTTGAGACGTGGCGTTTGAGCGTATAGTGCCGGCTGCGCGGCAAGGAGCAAGCTCACACACAGGGGCAACACCGTGGCGCGGAGAAAGCGGGACATAAACGCTCTCCTTTGAGGATGAACGAAAATTGTTGGGCTTCATGGTAACTGTAGTCAGAATGCGCTGCGACTGCCGATGCCATCGGGGAGCCACGCTGGCATCCGAACCAGTTCCCTTTTCTCATCATAACAACTCGCTGCCGCAGGTGGAAAGCCGAGGTCGTTAACTACCTAACTATCCACCGACGGCCGCAGCGACAACGATCCGCGTTGCCCTCTGTTTTTCTGGCGTTTCTCGGTTATGCTGATGGTATGAGCAAAACCAAGCCAACGCCGATTCCGTTATGCGAGCTGGCTCCCGGCCAGCACGCGGACTTTTTCGCGCTGTTGGCCGAGAAAACGCGCGGCACGACCAGCCAGGGCAAGCCCTACTTCGCTTGCCGTTTCCGCGATGCCCGCCGCAGCGTCGCTTTCATGGTCTGGCAGGATAGCCCGTGGTATGAGCCGTGCGAACGTGACTGGCAAGTCGGCCAATTCTATAAGCTCCGCGCCGTCTACGGCGAGCACGAGCGCTATGGCCCGCAATTGATGGAATTGCACGCTATCCGCTCCGTCACCGATGACGATCGCGCTGATGGTTTCGATCCGCTTTTGTTCATCGAGCATTCGCGCTATGATGCTGCGGTGATGTTTACGGAGCTGAAAACCATAGCGACGACACATATCGCCGATGAGCCGCTACGCCGCCTGGTGTTGACGCTGTTCGATCGCCATGCCGAAGCCTGGCAGCGCCTGCCGGCGACACGCGATCGCTTCTATCCGTTTGCCGGCGGTCTCCTGGAACACACACTATCGGTAACGCGCTCGTGCCTGCAGTTGGTGGAACGCTACACGGCCCACTACACGGAGCTGCGTCCACCGCTAAACCGTGATCTGATCGTGGCCGCGGCGATGCTGCACGATATTGGTCGGGTGTTGGAGTTCGGGGCAGCGCTGCCTGGTGTCAGCCCAGCGTACACGGTGCCGGGGCGCCTGGTGGGTCACTTGATCCTCGGCCGCGACCTGGTGCGCGACACGGCCCGCGAACTGGGCGATGTCAACCCGGAGTTGGTGCAGATGCTTGAACACATGATCCTGAGTCATCTGGCCTTGCCGGAGTGGGGGTCGCCGCGCCTGCCGTTGGTGCCGGAATGTCTCATCCTCCACCATGCTGATGACCTCGACGCCAAGTTGGAGATGTACGTGCGCTGCCTCAGCCGCGATCGTTCCGAGGGGCCGTTCACCGAGCGCGATCCTGTGCTGAATCGACATTTGTTCAAGGGACGGAGCGTGTGAAAGGCTGGAACATGAGCAATAAGCGAGCACCCGTGTTTAGCAACAAAGGAGGTCCATTATGCCTGTTGAATTACGTGAAGAAGCGGGCGGCAAATGCCTGCTGGTGCAATTGAGTGGCGAGCTGACCAAGGAGGATTATCAGCATTTTGTGCCGGAAGTCGAGCGGCTCATCCAGCGTGAGGGCAAAATCCGCATGTTGGTGCGGATGCATGATTTTCACGGCTGGACGATGGGAGCCTTGTGGGAGGACATCAAGTTTGATCTGAAACACTTCGCCGACATCGAACGGCTGGCCCTGGTAGGTGAGCGCCAATGGGAAGCCGGCATGGCCGTGTTCTGCAAACCGTTTACACGCGCCACTATTCGCTACTTCGACAAATCCCAATACGACGAGGCTCAACGCTGGCTCAAAGAAGGGATGTCACAGCCCGCTGTCTAAAGGAGTTAATCACAGAGTCTCCGAGAACACAGAGACAAAAGAAAAAAAACTGCGAATCGCGCGAATAAATATATAAAGATATAGAAGACAGCAAAAACCTTCATTGTCTGTCTTTTTTGGAGGGGCTATTCGTATGATTCGCGGCGGCTCTTCTCTGTGTTCTCGGTGACTCTGTGGTTGGCTCTTTTTTATATAGAATGAGGCATGTGCCGGCCCGTAGGACCGGGTTGGTTTCCCTGGGTTCCTGGAAACAATATGGACAAGTGCGCATGCCGACGTACAACCCCAAGATCATCGAACGACGCTGGCAAGAGTACTGGCTGAAGAACAAAACCTTCCGCACGCCGGATCGCTCCGACAAGCCGAAATTCTACATTCTTGACATGTTCCCCTATCCCAGCGGGGCAGGGCTGCACGTCGGCCATCCCGAAGGCTACACTGCCACAGATATCCTGGCGCGCTACAAGCGCATGCGCGGCTACAATGTGCTGCATCCGATGGGCTGGGATGCTTTAGGTCTGCCGGCCGAACAATATGCTATCAACACCGGCACCCATCCACGCATCACTACCGAGAAGAACATCGCCACCTTCCGCCGCCAGATCCAGATGCTCGGCTTCAGCTACGATTGGGACCGCGAGATCGATACTACCGATCCAAACTATTTCCGCTGGACACAGTGGATTTTCCTGCAACTGTACGACACTTGGTACGATGCCGAACAGAAGCGTGGCCGGCCCATCAGCGAGCTGCCCATCCCACCGGAAGTACGCCAGCAAGGCGACGCCGCCGTGCGCGCCTATCAGGATACCAAACGCTTGGCCTATCAGGCCGAGGTGCCGGTCAACTGGTGCGAGGCGCTAGGTACAGTGCTGGCCAACGAGGAGGTCATCGACGGCAGATCGGAGCGTGGCGGCCATCCGGTAGTGCGCATGCCGCTGCGGCAATGGCTGCTGCGTATCACCGCGTATGCCGAACGCCTGCTCGAAGATTTAGAAGATCTGGATTGGCCGGAATCGATCAAAAAGATGCAGCGCGACTGGATCGGCAAAAGCGAGGGCGCGGAGGTCGATTTTGCCCTGGAATCGGGAGTGCGGATTCGCGTCTTCACCACACGGCCGGACACACTGTTTGGAGCGACATACATGGTGCTGGCGCCGGAGCATCCCCTGGTTGAGACAATCACCACGTCGGAGCAGCGGCCCACTGTGGAGGCTTATCGTGCCGAAGCTGCCCGCAAAAGCGATTTGGAACGCACCGAGCTGAGCAAGAAAAAAACCGGCGTGTTCACCGGCGCCTATGCCGTCAATCCGGTTAACGACAAACAAATTCCCATCTGGATCGCTGATTACGTCTTGGCCAGTTACGGTACCGGAGCGATCATGGCCGTGCCGGCACACGATCTGCGCGATTGGGAGTTCGCCCGTGCCTTTCGGCTGCCAATCCGCCAAGTAGTGCAGCCGCCGGAAGATTATGAACCAAGTAAAGAAGAGGCAGCCTTGGCCTACACCGAAGGGGGACAGACGCATTATCCCTTTGTCGGTGAAGGGACGGCAATCAATTCTGGCCCCTTCACCGGGCTATCCACGCCCGAATTCAAACAGCGCATCACTGCCTGGTTGGAAGAACGCGGACTGGGGTGTCGTCGCGTCAATTACAAGCTGCGTGATTGGCTGTTCAGCCGGCAACGCTATTGGGGCGAGCCGTTTCCGATCCTGCACGAGATCGATGACAAAGGCAATCCCACCGGCGTTGTGGAGCCGTTGTCACCGGACGAATTGCCGTTACGTCTGCCGGACTTGGAGGATTACAAACCCACCGGCAAGGCCGAGCCGCCTTTGAGCAAAGCCAAGGATTGGCTGTACGTGACGCGCCACGGTAAGCGCTATAAGCGCGAGACCAACACCATGCCGCAATGGGCCGGCTCATGCTGGTACTATCTCCGCTACCTCGATCCGCACAATGAGAAAGCCTTTTGCGATCCGCAAAAGGAACGATACTGGATGCCAGTCGATCTGTACGTCGGTGGGGCGGAACATGCCGTGCTACACTTGTTGTACGCGCGTTTCTGGCACAAGGTGCTGTACGATCGCGGCTATGTTCACACACCGGAGCCGTTTCAGCGCCTGGTCAATCAAGGCATGATTCTGGGAGAAGCAAAGCCTGGCGTATACTACAACCCCGATAACCCCGATGAACTGATTTCCGAGGAAGACATTGATAAGTGGAATCACACGGGACATCGCGACATCTCAGAAGACGAAGTGGAGCAAAGAGGAGGAAAAGAGTATCTGAAAGGCACAAACATTGTTATCACCCGCCGCGCAGAGAAAATGTCCAAAGCCCGCGGCAACGTTATCAATCCCGATGACGTGGTGGAAGATTACGGCGCCGACAGTCTGCGGTTGTACGAAATGTTCATGGGGCCGTTGGAAGCAGTCAAGCCGTGGAGCATGCGCGGTGTCGAGGGAGTGTATCGTTTCCTGGGCCGTGTCTGGCGTCTGTTCATCGACGAAAAGGCTGAGAATGTGCGCCTGTCCGAGACAGTGCACGACGTGCCGCCAGATAAAGAGACCTTGCGAATATTGCATCGCACTATTCAGCGCGTTACCGAAGACCTGGAAGGCATGCGTTTCAACACGGCCATTGCGGCCATGATGGAATTTACCAATCACCTGACTCCGCTACCAGTGCGGCCGCGCTCGGTGCTGGAACCGTTCGTGTTGGTGCTCAGTCCGTTCGCACCCCATCTGGCTGAGGAGTTGTGGCATGTACTCGGACACCGCAACACGCTGGCTTACGAGCCGTGGCCGACGTTCGATCCTGGGTTGACCAAAGCTGAGGAAATTGAGGTGCCCGTGCAGATCAACGGCAAGGTCCGTCTGCGCTTGATGGTGCCAGCCGAGATCCGTAAAGAGGAGTTGGAGAAAACCACCCTGGCCGATCCGCGCGTCCGCCAGTTGATTGAGGGCAAGCAAGTACGCAAGGTCATCGTCGTTCCAGGGAAATTGGTGAATATTGTCGTGGGATAAAGGTCCCCAGAGAGCGAAGCGGTTCCCAGAACTGTCATAAGGCGAATCCCTCACTTCCGCGCAGGCCGGGACGAAGCATCGCGGCGCGGACAATTGAGGTAATACTGGGCCAGCTGCCGTACGGTGGGGGCGCTGTCTTCGCGGGCAATTTGCTCGATACGGTCGCTGAGATCGACAAAACTCTGCTGCGTCATGGCACGCATGGCAGCGACGCGAACGGAAGGCGAGGGATCATGGCTGAGACGGCGCAGCCATAATCCCGGGTCCAGCTCGGTCGATTCGCGCAGACGGTCGAGGACTTGCAAGCGCTGGGTCGGCCGCGGATCGAAGAGGAGCCGGCCCAATTCGAGATACTCGCGGCGGAGGCCGCGAGCGATAAGGGCCTGTTCGCATAGCCGACGCACTTCCGGGTCGGGATCGTGCAAACAGGGAAGAAGTTGATCGTCGTGGATCGCGTCCCGATCACGGCTGATGGCGATCAGAGCGGCGCGGCGGATTTCCGTGGACTCATCGCTCAGCAGTGTGGCCACCTGCTCCCGCAGATCGGCCATACCTGGATACAAACTCAGGCGTACGGCACGCAAGCGATTGTCAGCCGTGGCGGAATGTAGAGCGGCGGCGGCCAGTTTCAGGGCTGAATCTAAGGGCTTGCCGGCATGTTCGCCGCCCGCTCGGCTGAGTAACAGGTCGCACAATTGGAGGGCACTGGCCCGCACGTTTTCCTCGTTAACCGTGGCAGCCCCGGCGAGAAGGCTTCCACAGGCGGAAATCAGGGTAACCTGGGACGAATCTGTGAAATGGCAACGGCCCGCGCTAAACCAATCGGCGGCCAAATCCAAAGCTTGCTTTTGACCTGCCGGGCTGAAGCGATCGAACTCCCGCGCGAAGCGAAGAGCGAGGTCGGCGGTACAGGCGCCGTCCCTGTCCCCCTGGCGCGACATAAGTTCTAAGGCTCGGCCGGCATTGGCACAGATGCCTGCGTCGGTCTGTCTCAGACAATCGAACAGACCCGGCAGCGCCGTTTCGCCCAGTTTCGCTACTCGTCCCGCCCAGCGTTCCCGACTGCTTTCGGAGGAGGCATGAGCCAGGTTGTAGATGTAGATCCAGGACAAGAGCGTGGCCCGTTCGCGCCAGGCCACGATGCCGCAGCCCAACAGAAAAAGAAGCAGCAATGCCGCAAGGAACTTCCGCGACCAAACCGCGCATCCTGCCATAGCGCCTCTCCTAAGTACCGCGAACTCCGTGAACCACCAAGACGCCAAGAAAGAGTGAAAAAGGAAAAGCCAAGAGCAGTCCAATCCCAATCGCCTGGTACCTCTTCTTTTTCTTAACTTTTTTTCTCTTGTTCTTTCCTTGGCGTCTTGGCAGTTCCTTTGGATAGGGTCTCTCAATCCCCCTGGACAATTCCAGGGTAGAGGATTATAGCCCTGGGTCATGCGCGAGAACAAGGGCGTTCCTGCGGCGGAAATCGCGGCAAAATCCTTCATGCTGGCGCTATCGGCATTCGATGATTAAAACGTGCGTGCGCGCTGACTGATGTTCGAAGATCTGCGTCAACCGCGAGGTGCCTGATGGAATGCCGTCGCAAAGCGTTGGGGTTGCTGATGATGGCATGGGTGGCGGCGGCCAATGCCGTGTCCGCCCAAACGATGCCGGAGGGCCAGCATCCGCCGGTCGTTCAGCAAGGTTTCCTTCCCACACCTGTGCCGCTGGATGAGTTGCCTCCCTCTCTGCGCGAGCGTGTCCGTACCGTGTTTGAGCATCCCACCCTGTCGGCACGGGGACCGTTGGAAGCCTTCCGCTGTCGGCCAAACCTCTATTATTGGCTGCTCGATCATCCGGATTTGGCCGTGTATCTGTGGCGCGGTCTGGGCGCGAAATGTACCGAGATCTACCCCCGTGGTGACGGTACTTTCACCTGGAAGGATGCCCAAAATGGCGAAGTGCATTGGCAGACGATTGTGCGTAGCCCCAAACAGCGTGTTTGGTACGCCGAAGGACGCGTCAAGGCCGGACCGATGCTGCCTGCCGTGTCCATCCGTGCCGTAGTGGTACTCACGTATCAAGAAGGCAGCGACGGCAAGGGCAAACCGGCGGTGCGCCACCAGATGGACCTGATTTTGCATACCGATAGCCGGGCCGTCAACTTGGCAGCCCGACTGTTCGGCGCCTCCGCGCCGCGTCTGGCCGAAGAATATGTCTCGCAATTGCAGATGTTTTTCGGCGCCCTGGCCTGGTATCTGACTGAGCATCCCGATAAGGCAGCGGCGCTGTTCCAGGAATTGAAGCTGTCGCCTGGCAACAGCTGATTGGCGTTCCTGCATGGGACGTTCCCATTCGCGCTCTCCCCTTAGGACTAGCGAACTTTTCCCTCCCCCCTTGTAGGGGAAGGTTCGGGTGGGGGTGAGAGCGTCCTACCTCCACCCCAGCCCTCCCCCACGAAGGGAGAGGAGGTTTTGTCCGCTAGCTTTTAACGGATCCGGAAGCGTCAGCGACGGCAGAGCCTCTGTCGTTTACGCTTCCGCATTGTCCTCATTAGAGGGGGTAGTGCCAAAAAGGGGGGAGTGCCAAGGCGGGTATAGCACTCCCCCCTTTTGGCACTACCTTACTCTGGTGTGGGAGAGACGACAGACACGATCGACTGTTCCGCATCTTTCGCAGACGATAAAATAGAAATAACAGAGTATCTCCTCTTGGTGAGAGGGGCCAAGACACATGGCGAAGAGTAGGATAACATCGCCTCGACCACATGCGGATCCTATTCCCCGCATAGGTGGGAATGAAGTGTATCTGGATAACAATGCCACAACACGAACCGACCCGCGTGTGGTCGAGGCGATGTTGCCCTACTTCACTGAGCGTTACGGCAACGCCGCCAGCCTGACCCATCGTTTCGGTCAGGAAGCCGATGAGGCCGTCGAGCAAGCCCGGCAACAAGTAGCCAACCTGATCGGTGCTCATCCGCGCGAAATCATCTTCACCAGCGGCGCCACCGAAAGCAATAATCTGGCCCTCAAAGGCGTCGCCGCCATGTATCGGCCCCAGGGAGATCATATCATCACGGCCGCTACCGAACATAAAGCGGTGCTCGATCCCCTACGTCGGCTTGGCCGCGAGGGGTTTCATATCACCATTCTGCCCGTGGACGCTTATGGCCAGGTGACAGTCGAGCAAGTTGCGCAAGCCCTAACGCCGCGGACGATCCTGGTCAGCATCATGGCTGCCAATAATGAGGTCGGCACACTTCAGCCGGTACGAGCTATTGGCCGATTGTGCAAGGAGCGCCGCGTACTGTTTCACACCGATGCGGCCCAGGCCGCTGGCAAGATACCGCTCGATGTCGAGGATATGGGCATCGATCTCTTAAGCCTCAGTGCGCATAAAATGTATGGTCCCAAGGGCATCGGTGCTCTTTATGTCCGCCGCCGTGATCCGCGCGTCCGCCTGGAGCCACAGATGGACGGCGGTGGCCAAGAGCGCGGCCTGCGCAGCGGCACGGCGAACGTGCCCGGCATCGTCGGTTTCGGCGTCGCCTGCGAGCTGTGCCAACAAGAGATGGCGAACGAAGCCATCCGCTTGACCCAGCTGCGCGAACGGCTGCGCTGCGGCATTCAAGAAGAGTTGGATGGCGTGACGCTGAATGGGCATCCCACGGAGCGTCTGCCAGGCAATCTGAACTTGAGTTTCGCTCATGTCAAGGGGGAGGCGCTGTTGATGGCTTTGCGCGGCGTGGCGGTATCATCCGGCTCGGCCTGCACGACAGCCAGTCTGGAACCGAGTTACGTCCTCAAGGCGCTGGGATTGGACGATGAATTGGCCCACGGTAGCATCCGCTTCGGTCTAGGCCGGTTCAACACAGCAGAGGAAGTGGAGACGGTCGTGCAGGAGGTGGTGCGCGTGGTGCGTTATCTGCGTGCCCTGAATCCCTTGCATGAAATGGCTTCGCTACAATAATAAATAGTTACCGTCTACCCATCCGCAACAACGCCTGCAAGGGCCACCCTTGGGGGTGTTGCGGATGGGTAGGAGAACACGTTAACAACGAAAGGGACAAACATGCCAATTAACGTAACGGAAAAGGCGGCTTCGGAAGTCAAACGCATCATCCAGGAGCAACAGGCCGCCGGCTCGATGCCGGAGAAGATTTATCTGCGTCTGCGCGTGGTCGGCGGCGGATGTAGCGGCTATCAGCACAAGCTGGATCTGGATCCGACCATGAATGAGAAGCTGGATGAGCTGTTCGAGTTCCACGGTGTGCCTGTAGTTGTCGATAAGCGCAGTCTGATTTACCTGGACAATGCCACGGTGGATTTCCACGACGATTTGAATCGCCGCGGTTTCAGCGTGAGCAACCCCAACGCCCGCAGCACCTGTGGCTGCGGCAGCTCGTTCTCGATGTAATCGGATCTTGGTCTCTAATCGGCGCTGCGACCGCAAGAGAGTGGGAGGTACTGCGCTCTTACGGCCGCAGCTCGGCTTATACAAGCCCGATATTGCTGCCTCTTGCTCCCTCCCCCAAAGGGAGGAAGAAGGAAGGCAGTGATGGGACAGGGGCAGTGGAAACCTGTATGAGGGCTATGGGCGCTTAGCTCAGGGGTAGAGCGGCATGTTTACACCGTGCGGGTCGGGGGTTCGATTCCCTCAGCGCCCACTAAACACTTGTGCACTATCGTGCAAGGAAAGGCACCCAAGCGCATAGAACCGCAATGCACTGAATGATCTAAATGCCGATCCGTCGGGCCATCCAGCGGGACGAAGCCGCCATCGAGCGTTGGCGGGCAGAGGTCTGGCCGGAGTTGCTGCGGCGAGCTTGGCGTGAACGCCGGGTGCTGGTTTTTGAGGATGAATCGGGATTCTACCTGCTGCCAGGTCTGGTCCGGATCTATCCCCCGGAGGCACAGACCTCCCGTCCTCCGCGAGGGGTAAACGCGCGATCCGCTGGCGGTCATGGGCGAGATGACGTCCGAAGGTAAGGTCTACACACTGGCGCGGCAGGAGTCGCTCAAGGGGCGGCACAGTGTTGAGTTCCTGCTCCACCTCCAGCGTGTGGCAGGGGAGAGGTTGTTGGTGATCTGGGATGGCCGGCCCCCACACCGACAGACGGCGGTCAAGGAGTTCGTGGCGGGCAGGCATGGCAAAGTCTGGCGGAAGGCTCTGCCGGCTCCCATCCGTCACGTTGCCGTCCTCGTCGATCTGGATAAAAACCCTTTCCCTGTGCCGCGCTGCAGGTCATTGACTTTCAAGAAGTTGTGGAAAACAACCTCACCGATCAATCTCGCCCATGACGATATCGATGCTGCCAACGATGGCCGGCACATCGGCGATAAGGCAGCCACGGCAAATTTCATTGGTGACACTGAGATTGCAGAAGCTCGATGACCGTGCCCGCACCCGCAGCGGCACCGCGCCTTTGCCCGGCGCACCGACCACGTAGAAACCCATCTGGCCGCGTGGACATTCTGTTTCCCGATACGCCTCACCGGCCGGCAAATGCCGCGGTGGTTCAATGCGGTGCGCTCCCTGTGCGCTGGGATAGCGATCCAAGGCTTGCTCGCAGATGCGAATACTCTCCACTATTTCCAACATGCGTACCATGAAACGGTGCCAGGCGTCGCCAAGGACCGTGCCCTCCGGTGCGTGCCATCCCCAGCGATCGTCGAACGGCGGCACCACGGCGTTGAAATCGTAAGTTTCGTAGCCGCAATACGGCTCGATCTTGCGCAGGTCCCAATCGGGATCGCC
>JAJPHU010000107.1 GCA_021325115.1 Planctomycetota bacterium
GATGAGGAGGGGCGTGAACTGCTGCCGTTGTACACGGCTTATCGTTCTATGGTTCGTGCGAAAGTGGATGGCATCAAGTGCATGGAACAGGAGATTCCGGAGAGCGAACAGAGGTTAGCGCGCAACCACGCTCGCGCTCACTGGCTGCTGGCATTGGGGGAGTTGGAGAAAGCAGATCGTAAGCCTTGTTTGGTACTGGTAGGCGGCTTGCCCGGTTCTGGCAAATCGACACTGGCTCATGGATTAGCCGAATGCACGCCTTTTCACGTTCTCCGCAGCGATGTGGTTCGCAAAGAACTTGCCAGGAAAGCAGGCATCGTGCTTCCATCTTCTACGGCTGCGATCTATACACCGGAATGGACTTCGAAGACATATACGAAATGCCTGTGCCGTACCAAGAAGCTATTGTTCGCCGGGCAGCGTGTTCTCGTGGATGCGACGTTCCGCGAGGAGAGATGGCGCCATGCCTTTCTAGAGGCGGCAGTGCGTCGGAGCGTGCCAGCAGTGTTGTTGCTTTGTCGTGTCGCTCCTGAGGTCGCCCGCCATCGGCTGGAGTGCCGTCGCCCAGAAGTGTCCGACGCGGACTGGCGAATTCATCAATTGCTGGCCCAAAGTTGGCAGGAAATAAGCGAATCTACACGTCCCTTTTTGCGTGAAATCTCCAGCAATGGCAGTATCGAGGAGACATTGGCTCAGGCACTGCAAGCGCTTCGGGAAATAGGGCTGTACGGCGAGGGGCGGAAAGATGGCGACCGGACCGGATAAATCTTTGACCTGGATCAACTCGCCGGTTACAACCATTAGAAAGCCGCTGACGCGCTTGCTTCAACGTCGTCTAGCCGCCGGAGAGAAGACATGCATGAACTAAGCGTAATGGCGAACACCCTGGAAATCGCCCTGGATCAGATGCGCCGACAGGGAGCGAGTCGCATTCATGTCATTACGCTGCGCATCGGGGAATTATCAGGAGTGGTGCCCGAAGCGTTGACCTTCGCGTTCGAGGCTGTGGTCATCGGCACACCTGCCGAGAAGGCACGGCTGGTAGTCGAAGTGGTGCCTGTCTTGTGTCATTGCCCCCGATGTGGTAACGAATTTCATCCCGCAGATGTGATTTACCAATGTCCAACCTGCGCACATATTAGCGCGGATGTTCGGGGCGGGTGCGAACTCGAACTGGCGTCCTTGGAGGTATCGTAATCATGTGCCGAGACTGTAAATGCAGCACATCTGTTTCCGCGCCAGAGCATACCCATGCTCACGAACACGAGCAGCCAAGGAGGGCTGAGCAACGCACGTTGGCCGTCCACGAACATCTGTTGGCACGCAACAACCATCAAGCGGAACACAACCGCAAACTGTTCCGCGCAAAAGGATTATTGGTCCTCAACCTGCTCTCTTCGCCCGGCGCGGGCAAGACACGGCTGCTGGAACGCACCCTGAGTGATCTGGGACAACAGCTGCGTCTGGGTGTGATCGTCGGTGATTTGCAGACGGACAATGATGCCCGACGGCTAAGCGACCGCGGCGCTCCGGTGGTGCCAATCACGACCGGCACCGTCTGCCATTTGGAAGCCGAGATGGTTGCGCGCGCCGTGGAACAGGTGGACCTGGATGCCCTGGACATCCTCATCATCGAGAACGTCGGCAACCTGGTATGCCCGGCGAGCTTTGATCTTGGCGAAGAACTCCGCGTCGTCCTCCTCTCGACTACCGAGGGTGAGGACAAGCCGCTCAAGTACCCGCTCGCATTCAAGACAGCGCATGTTGTGCTGCTCAACAAGATTGATCTGGCTGAGGTGGCCGCCTTTGATCGACAGGCAGCGCTGGAAAACATCCGCCGCATTGCTCCGCAGGCGATTGTCTTGGAGGTTTCGGCTCGTACCGGCGCAGGATTGGAGTTGTGGTATCACTACCTCGAATCGCGCTGCGCCGAGTGGCGCATCAGCAGATCCGCGGCAACTGTTCTCCACTGAGCATATCGAGAACGCGACTCGTTCCCAGCGTCCCCTTTATGGTTACGAGTCCCTCGGTACCTTCGCGTACTTCGCCAATCTGATGGGCATCTGTGGCGACAGGGTACTGACGGAGAATGTCCAGAGCAGCTTCTTTCTGCGCCAACGGAACAAAGCAAACAAACCGCCCTTCGTTAGCGACGTAGAGCGGATCAAGTCCGAGGATCTCACATGCTCCGCGCACTTCTTCCTGAATCGGGATCGCTGTTTCTTCGAGATGAATATGTAACCGCGCGGCCTCGGCAATTTCGACGAGAGCGGTGGCCAGTCCACCGCGTGTCAGGTCGCGGAGACAGTGGACCTCGATGCCTGCCGTCAGCAGCTCCTGCACTGGTTCTGCTACTGCAGCGCAATCGCTGATAATAGTAGTCTCGAACTCCAGTCCCTCGCGCACAGCCATGATGGCCATTCCATGCCGGCCGATGTCGCCGCTGAGCAGCACCGCGTCACCCGGTCGGATCGCAGTTGGAGCAATGGTCAGACCGTGCATAATCAGGCCAACGCCTGCAGTGTTGATATACAGACCATCGCCTTTACCACGATCGACCACTTTGGTATCGCCGGTCACGATTTGCACTCCGGCGCTCTGTGCGGCCTGGCGCATTGACGCCACAACGCGATAAAGTATCTCGATAGGCAATCCCTCTTCGAGGATGAAAGCGACACTGAGGAACAACGGGCGTGCTCCGCACATGGTCAGGTCGTTGATAGTGCCATTGACCGCTAAAGTGCCGATGTCCCCGCCGGGGAAGAATAGCGGACGAACCACGTAGGAATCCGTCGTAAACGCCAATCGCTCACTGCCGACCGTCAAGACGGCCCCGTCGTGTCGCGCGTCGAGGAGAGGGTTCGTGAATGCCGGCCGGAACACCTGCTCAAGCAGGCGGTGGGTCAGCAGTCCGCCGCCGCCGTGGCCGAGCAGGATTTGCGCGTGGTCTGCACGCCCCACAGGGCAGCCGAAGGAAGGTCCAAGGGGACGTTCTTCACTCCGATCTTCTCTGTTCATGCCTAAGTCCTCCTTAGCCCGGTGAGGGCGCTCTAGCTCCTTCGCAGGACAGACGACGGTAACGATAATAGGCAGCGCAGGCGCCCTCAGAGGAGACCATAGGGGCGCCGCATGGATGGTCCGGCGTACAGACAGTGCCGAAGATGGGACAATCATACGGCTTCCGAACCCCTTGCAAGATCAAGCCGGCGATGCACTCCGGCAATTCTTGCCCTCTCTCCTCGTCTCGAGGGAAACGCCTTTCCGCGTCGAAAGCTGCGTAACGCTCGTTCAGAGCGAGACCGCTTTGGGGGATCTCACCCATGCCGCGCCAGTGACGCGGGGCGACGTGGAACACCTCGCGAAAAATGGCCTGCGCGTAGCGATTACCGTCGAGGCCGACGACGCGTGTATACTGGTTTTCCACCTCGGCGCGGCCTTCTTCCAACTGCCGAACACAGAGATAGATCCCTTGCAAAATGTCGAGGGGTTCAAAGCCGGTGACGACGATGGGGATACGATACCGGCGGGCGATTGGCTCATATTCGCGGTAGCCCATGACAGCGCAGACATGCCCGGCAGCGAGGAAGCCTTGCACACGGTTCTCCGGTGAGGCCAGGATGGTCTCCATCGCCGGCGGGACGAGGACATGCGACACGAGCAACGAGAAGTTGGCCACTCCCTGCTGAGCAGCCTGGTGAACGGCCAGAGCCGTCGCCGGAGCCGTCGTCTCGAAACCGACGGCGAAGAAGACCACCTGCCGATCCGGGTTGTCGCGGGCTAGACGGAGAGCGTCGAGCGGAGAGTAGACCATACGCACATCACCGCCGGACGCTTTGACGGACAGTAGATCGCACCGTGATCCGGGCACACGCAGCATGTCGCCGAACGAGCAGAAAATGACTTCCGGCCGTGCGGCGATCGCAATGGCCCGGTCGATCAGTTCAATCGGCGTGACGCATACCGGGCAACCGGGACCGTGGATTAAATTGATCTCTTTAGGCAGCAACTCATCGATACCGAATTTGAGAATAGCGTGTGTCTGGCCACCGCATACTTCCATCAGCGTCCAGGGCCGAGTGGTCAAGCGCGCAAGCCGCTCTGCCCATCGGCGAGCAGCGTCCGCGTCGCGGTATTCATCCACGAACTTCATAGGGTCTCGCCCTCCAGTTCAGCCAGTTCGTCTGTGTTCCGCAGATAGGCCAAGACACGCTGCGCCTCCTCCTCGTCGAGCTTACTAATAGCAAAGCCAACGTGGACGAGAACATAGTCGCCGACCTCGGCCTCGGGCACACAGGC
>JAJPHU010000026.1 GCA_021325115.1 Planctomycetota bacterium
TACCAATCACGAGGATCGTCAGACCTGCAATCACCAGCCCGAACGCCGTCGCCAGAAGACATGCCCACCCCAGCCCGGCCATCGAACGACAGGACCAACGCACTGAAAGCCGAATGAAAAAACGCGAGAGCAGATGCTTGATGTTCGAAGGAGGATTCATGGCCGAAGATCCTCTACAGGCTGCAATCGCTTGAAAAGGGGAATGGGCGCCCCTCTCCGATTACCGTGAAGGTCCTTTACGGATAACCGGGAATTCCGTGATTGCTTCCTGCAAGGGAATCAACTCATCCCTTGGCCTTCGACCCTTTCCTCTCACTTTCCTTCTTTTTCTGTCATAATCTTTCTCTTTGACTTGGAAATTTTTGAAAAATATCCTTGACAATCGCTTGTTAACTTCCGTAAATTGGCATTATCTGTCACGGATTGTCAGAATCCTCTAGATTCGCGGGAGCGGCCATGCTGGTTGAGGAACGCCGTCAACGAGTGCTGGATCTGGTCAGTGAGCGAGGCTTCATCGCGCTGACGGACTTGGCGCAGAACATCGACGTTTCCGAATCGACGCTGCGGCGCGACCTGGATTACTGGCACAAACAAGGTTTGCTCCGGCGGACGCACGGGGGAGCTATCTTCATTGGCGATGCAGCGACATTGCCAGCTTTGGAGGAACGCTCGGCCAGGCAACTTGAAGAAAAACGAGCCATCGCGCGAGTGGCGGCGGCACGGATTCGGGATGGCGACACCATCTTGCTCGACGGCGGCACGACGACGCTGGAAGTGGCCCGGCTGCTGGTTGGACGGTCGTTGCAGATTGTCACCAACAGTTTGCCCATCGCCAACCTGTTCGCTGCCAGCCGCGAGACCGACCTGGTCATCCTCGGCGGTTACGTTTATCCGAAAACGGGGGTGGCCCTGGGACCGCTGACGGTGCGGATGATGGAAGACATCCACGTCCATCAGCTGATTATGAGCGTGGGCGGCATCACGAATAAGGGGCTGTTCAACAGCAATCTGTTACTGGTCGAGACCGAGCGGCAGATGATGCGCTGCGCCGATGAGGTGGTCGTCGTGGCCGATCATACCAAGATTGGCCGGCAGGCGCTGGCGTTTTTGTGCAACTTGACAGATATTGATACACTTATCGTAGACAATCAGTTGAATGCGGAGCAGCGCGAGCTGCTGCGGCAGAACGATGTACGGCTGCTTTTGGCCGGCGCGGCGGAGGACAATCACGCATGAGCATAGCAACATTGGATCGCACTTACATCGAACGATTGGTTCGCTCGGCCCTGTCGGAGCAGTTTGGCAATGGCAAGGCAAGGTCCGTCCGTGCTGCGGCCCCGCCGAAGTTGGTGGTCAATGTGTCTGCCCGCCATTGCCACGTCACCCAGGAAGATCTCGAACGCCTGTTCGGCACGGGCCACAAGCTGACGCCCTATAAGGCACTCTATCAAGATGGTTTTTTCGCCGCCGAAGAGACGGTGACCTTGATCGGGCCGCGGCATCGCATGATTACCGGCTTGCGCATCCTCGGCCCTTGCCGCGATCACAGCCAGGTCGAGCTGGCGTTCACCGACGCCATCATGCTCGGCCTGGACATTCCGGTGCGCAAGAGTGGGGATCACCGCGATTCGCCGGGCGCTTATCTACTTGGCCCGGCCGGCATGGTCCACCTGGAGCGCGGCGTCATTCGCCATGAGCGCCACGTCCACATGGGGCCGGCGGACGCGGCCTATTACGGTGTCAAGGATGGCGATCGGCTCAACCTGCGCGTGGAGAGCGACTGTCCAACGGTTTTGGAAAGCTTGCTGGTCCGCGTAGCACCTACGTCGAAACTGGAAGTGCATCTGGACACGGATGAGGGCAACGCCTGTCACGTGAACCGGGCGACCCGTTTTGAGTTGTTCAAATGACGATCGGTTTTCGGAAAGGAAGCGTCTGTTGGTTTTTTCCGAAAACCGAAAACCCTAAACTGGAGATCTCACATGGCTAGTTCCCACATGGAAGCCCTTGGCATGATCGAGACCAAGGGTTTGGTGCCGCTGGTCGAGGCCAGCGACGCCATGCTTAAGGCCGCCAACGTCACGTTGATCGGCTGGCAGAAGATAGGCAGCGGCATGGTCACGGCCTTGGTGGTCGGCGACGTGGCGGCAGTCAAGGCTGCCGTCGATGCCGGCAGCGCCGCCGCAGCACGCGTCGGGGAAGTTGTCGGCGTGCAGGTCATTCCTCGGCCGCACGAAGACCTCGGCGCCGTTTTGCCCCTCGCCAACAAAAAAACGGCGTTGGCCGGAGTCTAATTCCAATAACTGAAACACGCCTTTTCGAGAGGACATCACTATGGCCATTACCAACAATGCCAGCCGCAACGGCAACGGCGAAGCCCTGGGCATGATCGAGACCCGCGGCTTGATTGCAACCATCGCGGCCACCGATGCTATGTGCAAGGCCGCCAACATTACCTTGGCCGGTCAAGTGCAGATCGGCAATGCCTTCGTGACGACCTTTGTACGCGGCGACGTTGGTTCGGTGCGTGCCGCTGTCGATGCGGGCGCCCAGGCCGCCAGTGCCAACGGCGAACTGGTCAGCGCCCATGTCATCCCGCGCCCGGAAGCGGATGTACTGGAAACGTTTTTGGGCAAATAAAGAAATGCCGGTTAGCCGCGACGCGCAGCGGAGGGCATTGCCTGCGCTTCGCTGCGCGTCGCGGCTAACCAGTACGGTGAATGGCACTATGAAAATCCTGGTAGCCAATCTGGGCAGTACCAGTTTCAAGTATCGGTTGTTCGATATGACAACCGAAGCAGTGCTGGCGCGCGGCGGCATTGAGCGCATCGGCTCATCCCAATCGCCTTGTTTCGTCGAATCCGGAGGACAACGCGAAGAGGCGATCGTCGAAGCTCGCGATCATGCTGCAGCCGTGCGATTGTGTCTCGAACAGTTGGCCGATCCGAAAAGGCGCTGTTTGCGTGATCCGTCGGAATTGTCGGCCATCGGCTTCAAGGCCGTTCATGCCCAGGGACTCAGCGGCGTGCAGCGCGTCGATGAGCGTGTGTTGGCAGCGATGGAGGCGTATGCCGACGTGGCTCCAGCCCACAATCCGCCGTATGTCCGCGCTATGCGTCTGCTATCGCAGGAGTTACCGCACATCCCACTGGTGGCCGCGTTCGAGACAGGATTCCATGAGACCATTCCTGCGGCCCAGCGCTATTACGCCGTGCCACGCGAATGGGCCGACAAATATGGCATTTTCAAGCACGGCTTTCATGGCGCGAGCCATCGCTACATCGCCGAACGTGCCGCCCAATTATTGGACAAACCAGGCGCGAAAATTATTTCGTGCCATCTCGGCGGTAGTTCGTCGCTATGCGCGATCCGGGGCGGCCAATCGCAAGCATGCAGCCTGGGCATGAGTCCCCAAAGCGGTCTGCCTCACAACAACCGCGTGGGCGAGTTCGATCCGTTCGCTTTGCCTGCCTTGATGCGAGCCACCGGCAAGACACTGGAGCAATTGCTCGACGATCTGGCCAATCGTTCCGGCCTGCTGGGATTGAGCGGGCACAACGACCTCCGCGACATTGAAACCGAGGCGAACAAGGGTGGTTCCCAGGCACGGCAGGCCCTCGAGGTGTTCGTCGCTGCAGTACGGCACTATCTCGGCGCTTATCTGCTGCTTTTGAACGGAGCGGATGTCATCGTCTTCACCGGCGGCATTGGGGAAAACTCGGCGCGGATGCGCCAAGCGATCTGTGCCGATCTCGATTGGTTCGGCATCCACCTGGATCGTGTCAAGAATGACAACGCCAAAGGTGAGATGGCGATTCATAGTAGCCAAAGCCGAGTGCAATTGTGGATCATGCCAACTAACGAGGAGCTTATCGTCGCCCGCCAAGCCAAGGCGCTTCTGAGCGGTGGGCGTGAGTCCTCTGCATGAATGCGGGAGAAAGGAACCATGTTTCTGGCGCGGGTCAACGGCGTAGTGGTATCGACGCAGAAGGTCGCCTCAATGACCGGCCATAAGTTGCTCCTTGTCGAGCCGCTGCGTGTCGAACCGAAGGAGCGGGATCGCTTGGTCGGCACGGGCCGCAGCTTCGTCGTGGTCGATACCGTAGGCGCCGGCCCAAACGAGCTGGTGCTGATTGTGCAAGGCTCCAGCGCCCGCCTGACGCCGGAAACCGAAAAACTGCCGGTGGACGCCGCCATCATCGGCATTGTGGATACCGTCAACGTCGAGAACCGAACGATCTTCTCAGCACGAGGTTAGAAATAAAGCTAATCCCAGAGACACAGAGACATAGAGACAAACACTGAAAAAGACGAGAACGAAAAATGCGATCGTAATTATATTTGTTGTAACATTCTTTTTACTTTCCCGTGTTTTCCTCTATGTCTCTGTGTCTCTGGGGTTAGTTAAGGAGAGCAACCATGCAAGTCACCGATGAACTGATCCGCGGCGTGATTCAGCAAGTGCTGGCGCAGATGCGTACCAGTCAAGTGTCGGCCCGTAATGGCCAATCAGCACAGCGTGGCGTCTTCGCCGATGTCGAGAGCGCTGTCGCCGCAGCGCGGGAGGCCCAGCGGGCGTTCGAGGCCCGCGGTCTGGAGGATCGCCGCAAGGCTGTCGCCTGTATCCGCAAAATTTGCCGCGAACGAGCCGAAGAATTAGGCCGCGAGGAATTGGAAGAGACCAAAATCGGCCGGCTGCCGCACAAAATCGAAAAATTACAGGTCATCGCCGACCGCATCCCCGGCGTCGAATTCCTGCGTACCGAGGCTTTCAGTGGCGAAAACGGCGTATCGCTCCAGGAATATGCGCCCTTCGGCGTGATCGGCGTCATCACGCCGGTGACGCACTCGCTGCCGACTTTGGCCTGTAACGCTATCAACATGCTGGCCGCCGGCAATGCTCTCGTCTGCAATCCGCATCCATCGGGAGCGCGCATCGCTTGCAAAGGTGTCCATTTATTCAATCAAGCGATCTTTGA
>JAJPHU010000136.1 GCA_021325115.1 Planctomycetota bacterium
GTCGAGGAATTCAACTTCGAAGAGTTTGTCGATGGCAAGGACCACGACAAGTACCTGTGGATGAGCGCCGCCTGGGCCTACGCGGCCCGCATCACGGATGCCTTTGCCAAGTACGGCTGGATGGCGCGGACGCGCGGTGTGGAAGGCGGCGGCAAGGTTGAGGGGCTGCCCGTCCATACCTTCCCCACCGACGAGGGCGATGTGGCCATGAAGTGTCCGACGGAGATCGCCATCTCCGACCGCCGCGAGTTCGAGCTGTCCAACCTTGGCTTTTTGCCACTCTTGCACAGCAAGAACAACGATTTCGCCGTCTTTATGGGGGCGCAATCGTGCCAAAAACCCAAGCAATATTTTGACCCGGCGGCCAATGCCAACGCCGAGCTGTCGGCCAAGTTCAATTACATCCTTTGCGTATCGCGTTTTGCCCATTACCTGAAGGTGATGGCCCGCGACAAAATCGGCTCGTTCATGGAGGTCGGCGACTGCCAACGCTGGCTCAATGACTGGATCATGAACTACGTCATCGCCAATCCGGAAAATGCCGGCGACGAGGCCAAGGCCAAGTCACCGCTGGCAGACGCCCGTGTCGAGGTCCGCGCCGTCAAGGGCAAGCCCGGCTGGTATGAGGCGGTGGCCTGGCTGCGGCCACACTTCCAGCTGGAGACGCTGACTACCTCGATGCGTCTGGTGGCCGAAGTGCCCAAGCGGGCATGAAGGCTGCGGAGTAAGCGGAGCCGCGGCTGTCCGGGCACAGGGGCATAGGCCAGATCGGCCGCTCCTGGATGATCGCAGCTCAGAAAAAATCTCGAAGGACTGTCCGTTTTTTCGTGCAAAAGCGGATGATCTTATATAGAGAGGGAAGCAGAACAACGAGCCGGAAGCGTAAGCGCCGGCAATCCCAGGCAGCGTTGGTCTGGGCGGCCCCGCGATGTCCAGGGACGATTGGCGTGGCCCGGTGTTGGGTTTCTGACCTCTAACTTCTGACCTCAGATCTCTGACCGCGGGGCGTTCCCTGGCCGGCCCCGTCTTTTATGGAGGCGGATTATGGCAGCGGTTGATTATTTTCTGAAGATCGAAGGCATCGAAGGCGAGTCGCAAGACTCCAAGCACAAGGGCGAGATCGATGTCGAGTCCTGGAGCTGGGGCGAGACGCAGACCGGCACGCATGCTGCCGGCGGCGGCGGTGGCGCCGGCAAAGTCAGCATGCAGGATTTCCACTTCGTCATGAAGGTCAATAAGGCCTCGCCCAAGCTGATGCTGGCCTGCGCCAACGGCGAGCACATCAAAAAAGCGGTGCTAACCTGCCGCAAAGCCGGCAAAGAGCAGCAGGAGTTCCTCAAGATCACCATGAGCGACCTGCTCGTATCCAGTTACCAGACCGGCGGCAGTGGCCACAGCGACATCGTGCCGACCGACCAAATTAGCCTGAATTACAGCAAGATCGAGTTCGAGTACAAGGAACAGAAGGCGGACGGCTCGCTCGGCGCCCCGGTCAAGTCCGGCTGGGACCTCAAAGCGAACAAGGCGGTCTAATCGCAGGTCCAAATGCGGAAGGAGTGTCAGGGGCCTCTGTGGAGATTGATTCTGCCAGAAAGGCCCCTGACACCCGGGAAGGAAAAGGCAAGGAAATCTTAAAGGACATTTAATATCTATATTATGACAAACAAAGGTTCTAACACCTTTTCTGGACCGCATAAATGGAACCAAATGGAGATCTGCTATGCTTACGTTTTCCGAAGTCCCCAATATTTCCATAGCAGGTACGTTGGTGACCTTCACGCCTAACCCGCAAAAAGGGTTGCCGCCCAATTCCGTCGAGATGACCGTGGAAGGCTACGAGACGGAAGTGATGATTCTGCTGTCCAAGCTGCGTTGGTCGTGGACGGGATGGGCACTGATGAACGACATATTCCGTCTCCGGAACGATCGGACAATGCTGATAATCCCCTGGAACGAACTCCCTCACATTGATCCGACAACGCACAACTGGGAAGGCTTTAACGCCACGGCCGGCCCGGTTACCTTCCCGAAGTTGAAGAATGGTCCCGTCGATATGGGGCAGGTCAAGGCTGCTGCCTACAACCAAGGCCGTAATACGCTGGTACGATATAACCCCAGCATGTGGCTCCCAAAGGAAGTGGCGGCGGTGGGGTTCATCCCGAAGGCAGCCGACTTCAAGCAAGCGCCAGGGATAGAGAAAGACGAGATCCTGCTGCATGAAATGGTCCACGGGTTGCGGCAGATGCGCGGCACGACCGACTTGCACAAGCCCAAGGACTTCCCACACTACGATACGGTCGAGGAGTTCATGGCCATCGTGGTTGCGAACGTCTACCGCTCCGAGATGGGGCGGCCGGGCTTGCGCCAGGACCACTGGGGCTTCAACAAATTGCCGCCGCACTTGGAAGATCCGAAAAAGTTCCTGGACGCAGCCGGTGTCGACGGTGAGAGCAACCATTCTCGGATGCTCCAGTTCCAAAAAGACGAACCCTGCTTTTTCGAGGATCTGAAGCGTTCTCCGGCAGCATTTAATCCGTTTAAACTCCTCTGAAGTGGAAATA
This sequence comes from Planctomycetota bacterium, assembly GCA_021325115.1. Taxonomy (GTDB): domain Bacteria; phylum Planctomycetota; class Planctomycetia; order Gemmatales; family Gemmataceae; genus JAJPHU01. The sequence goes on from JAJPHU010000136.1 coordinate 2,562, forward strand.
AAAAGACATCAAGGATATTTTAAGTCCCATTTTATCTCAAAATATCCCTGACAGCGCTTTCTGACCGAAAGAGGGCAAAATGACAGTCCCGATTTCTCGGGGATTCTGACCAGCAAAAGAGGGCTGTCAAGCTCATCGAACATGAACACGATACCTGTCCCGATCGACGCTCTCGAGTTCCGCGGTCTGATCGGGAATAAAACGTGGGACGAAATCACCGGGCCGGAGTTCTTCACCGCGCTGGAGAAGTGCGGCTGGCGGGAGGCTCATAACGCCCACATTTTCCTGCGCCTGTGCCAGCGCGGCCCTGGGTTGGGCATCCTCACTCCCAACGATTTCGCCCGCGCTCTGCGCGACGGCTACACCATACCTGCTGGGGATGGGGCCTTGGAGCGCCGCTGCCGAGCACGAGGGGGTGAATTTGCCGTGATCTATCGCGAGGGGGCTTTTATCACCTTCGTTCACCGATAAGATCGAAAATCTTGGGGAGACTGCTATGCCATCGATTACCGCATTTGCCATCGCCCCGGGGCATAACTCCGGCGGCAAAAACGACGCTACCGGTGCCTTTCTGCCCGGCGCGCAAAAGTTCGGGACAGCGTATAATTGTCCCTGGCGCCAGTTCGATAACACCGGCGCGGTGAAGACCGTCCGCCAACGATTCTACGATACGATTGATACCTTCTGCCCGTCCGGTCTTGATCTGTTCGCCTACTTCGGCCACGGGATTCCCCAAGGGCTCGCCAGTGCTCACATCTATGAAGCGGACGGCTATGGACACCACCTCGATGACCTGTTAGCAGTCTTGCAACCCAAGATCAGCAAACCGTTCGTCGCCGTGCTATATGCGTGCAGTGCCGGCTCGGCACAAGGCTTCACAGGAAAGCTGCGAGCGAAACTCGGCGGCGATGTCTGGGTATACGGGCATACAACGGCCGGACACTCGTTCCTTAATCCTGATGTCAGCGAAGAAGCAAGCGATAATTCGCCGACCTGGCGCATGCTGTACCCATCTGGCTCCGAACTGCGTGCGGCCTGGGCCGATGCTTTGAGGTACACGGACTTGTGGCTGCGTTTTCCGATGCTTGACGATGACGACATCTACGCGGAAGTAAATGCTCGCCGGCTCCTCGGCACCTGGGAGGTGAACAAATCAGGGGCTATATCGCACTATGTGTTCGATGAGCTATACACAACCTGGATTGTGGATTCGGGGCAAGACATCAATGACCCTCCCTCCGGCATAGTCCAGGCCGTTGATCCGAAGAAGCGGTCAAGCGTGCTGGACCATGGTGCATGGGCTATTGGCGATGAACTTTATATCAATTGGAATTCAGGATCGGCAGAAACTTGGCCGTTGCCGTTGCGGTTAGTCGGCCAACAAGGCACAGCTGGGACTGTTCCCCTAAGCGCCAAGCGCCTCCGGCATTCGGAAGGACACGGTAGTAAGCTCCAGGGCTGAACGATAGTCTGACTTAGCCGATAGACTCTTCCGAGAAAGGTTGTTCGCATGTCCAGATTGTCGTTGAAGAACATCATCATGAGCAAAGGTGGGCCAAGTCCCCGGTTAACTTTGCCCAAGACGAACGGTCCGTTATATCGGGGGCCGGTACCGAAGATCAAACACCCTACCCTGTGCGAGCAACTCATAGAATTCATGGAAAAAATCACGAAAAAAAAACCTGAACGGGTACTAGTAGTGGAAATCTCCCCCGGTACTCCGGTCCGTCGCTTCATTTCAACCAGTCGAGTCGCGGACCCACTCTACGCGAGAAGCTGTGGAAGGCGGGCTACAACCACATCATCCTGGCGATTCAAAGACGGCGACGATTACTCGGCGAGTCGCGGCCTCATCTACACCGCGAATCGAGTGCTCAGACTGGACGGCCTAGTTTGGAACACGGCACGCATCTCTCAGCACGCCGATCGCTTCGCGGACAATGTTTGCATCGTTGGCGATTATCAGCAGCCGGTGAAGAAGCTTTGGCCTCTCGTGATGCAAGAATACTCCCTGAACCCTACGAACGACGAACTGGAGTACAAACTCCTTCTCGTCGATCCCACGATAAAGCCCGAAGACCTCCCTTTCTTCCCGGAAGGGAGACGGAAGTGAGGAAAAAAGGAAGTTCCGCATAGGTGGCTCTTCCGACCCAGACGATCGTTCCCTTACGGTCGCGGCTCTGATGACCTGCGGTGTTTTTATCCGCTTGCTGTTAAAGACGAGGCCCCACATGAATGCATCTGCACTTTTCAAGGCCGGAAAACTCCAGGACGCCATCGACGCCCAGATCCAGGAGGTCCGAGCCAACCCTGCCGACCACGGCAAGCGCCTCTTTCTGTTTGAGTTGCTCGCCTTCGCGGGCGATCTCGACCGGGCGCGCCGGCAGATTGATGCTGTCCGCTACGACGAGCCGGAACTGGTTGCCGCCGTCTTGAACTACAAGCAACTTCTGGACGCCGAACAGGAACGGCGGCGGCTGTATCGGGAGGGCGTGCCGCCGAAGCTCTTCGGTGAGGCGCCAGAACACGTTCATTGGCGGCTGGAAGCACTCAACCGCCTTCGAGAGAGCCGGCCGCAGGAAGCTACTCCGTGTCTGGAAAAAGCCGCCAAGGCCACGCCTTCTGTTAAGGGACAGCTCAACGACAAACCCTTCGTTTCCCTGCGCGACTGCGATGACATTCTCGCTGGCGTGCTGGAAGTGATGGCTCAGGGCGCCTATTACTGGCTGCCGCTGGAGCAGATCGAGACACTGGTGCTGAACGAGCCGCGATTCCCTCGTGATCTTCTCTGGATGCCGGCCCGGCTGGAACTGGCCGATTCGAGCGGCAACGTCTTTTTGCCAGTGCTCTATCCGGGATCGCACGAGCATCCCGATGATGCGATCAAACTCGGCCGCGCCGCCGATTGGAAGCAGGTACCGGGCGGCCCGGTGCAGGGCGTCGGCGCTCGCACCTTCCTCGTAGATGACGACGCCATCGGCCTTGTGGAATGGCGAAAGTTGGAAAGGGAGCCGCTCCGATGAGCCCCGATGTTCCCGAGCAGGCCGACGCCGTCACAGCCCACGTCAAGCTGTCCGGGGAGGACTGGGAGCTTGAGACTTCCCTGTCGGTCCCGGCCGGCCCGATTCGGCTGCGCACCATGCTGCCGCTTGTCCAGTCATTCGCGGATGCCGTGATCGGCGCGGCAGCGGAGGCGGCAGAAAGTCAAGGGCGACGGATTTCCTGCAAGAAGGGCTGCGGTGCCTGCTGCCGGCAGTTGGTGCCAATCTCCGAGGTCGAGGCGCGGCACATCGCGGCTCTGGTTGAAGCACTGCCCGAACCGCGGCGGTCGCAGGTCCGCGCTCGTTTTGCCGAGGCCCGCCGCCGGCTAGCGGAAGCCGGCCTGCTGGAAACACTACGGCATCGCCAAGAGTGGGGAAAAGGGGAGAGCCGTTCGGTCGGCGAGGCGTACTTCCAGCAGGGCATCCCTTGTCCGTTTCTGGAAGAGGAATCTTGTTCCATCCACCCGGATCGGCCGATCGCCTGCCGGGAATACCTGGTGACCTCGCCTGCGGAGAACTGCGCCAAGCCGAGTGCGGACACGGTGGATTGTGTCAAGCTGCCGATGCGGTTATGGCCTGCCCTGGCCCTCTTCGACGCTGTCAAGCCGGAAGAGCGTTGCATCCGCTGGGTACCGCTGATCCTGGCGTTGGAATGGGTGGCAGAGCAGCCGGAAGAGCCAGCCCCTCGGCCAGGGCCGGAATTGCTGCGTCGCTTCTTCGACCACCTGACCGCGCAGAAAAGCTTGTGAGAGAGGGAGATCCATAGATCTCAACTGCTTATGGCACAAATCGATCCTCAACAAGGACTGCAACCTTCGGTCCTCGATCGGCTGATCGACCCCGAGGCAATGGGGACCAGCTGGCGGCGCGGCTACGGCTTGGCCGACATGGTGAACGTGGTGCGCCGCGACCTGGAAGATTTGCTCAACACACGCCGGCATGAGCCGGAAGCGCTTGCGACGGAATGGCCCGAAATCGAACGTTCTATCCTTGGCTACGGGCTGCCTGACCTGACGTCATTGGATACCATCACCCCGCAGCAGCGCGAAGAGATTGGCCGGCTCCTGGAAGCGATTGTCCTGCGCTACGAGCCGCGGCTGCGTGAGGTACGCGCGACCCTTGTGGATCCCGGCGACAACAAACAACCGACCGTGCGTTTCCGCATCGACGCCCGCCTGAGCGTTGATCCCGCCCCTGAAGTGGCGTTCGAGACGATCCTGGAATTGACCAGCGGACATTCCTCCGTCAAACAGGCTGAATCATGAGCGAAGCCCTTTATCCCTACTACGAACGTGAGCTACTCTTTATCCGCCAATTGGCCCAGGAATTCGCGCGACGTTATCCAGCGGCGGCTGGCCGATTGCTCCTGGAACCCAATCGCAGCGCCGATCCACATGTGGAACGGTTGATCGAAGCGTTTGCCCTGTTGTCCGGCCGTATCCAGCACAAGCTCGATGATGAGTTTCCCGAATTGACCGATGCCCTGTTGAGCGTCCTCTATCCGCATTACCTGGCGCCCATTCCGTCGATGGCGATCATTCAATTCGAGGTGGATGTGGAGCGCACTCAATTGCCCGATGGCTTCTTGATCGACCGCCACAGCCGCCTGCACACGCGGCCGGTTGGTGATCTGCCGTGCAAGTTTCGCACCTGTTATCCGGTGAAGCTGTGGCCGATAAGGGTTGCGGAGGCTCGTCTTCAGCCACCGCCTTTTCCTTCTTACCTCCAGCCGCCGCCGTTGACCGCCGCCGTGCTCACCTTACGCCTGGAATGCCAGGGCGGTATGACCTTCACCGACCTGTCTCTGGATCGGCTGCGCTTTTACCTGGCCGGCGATAATCAGGTCATCCCACTCCTGTATGAGCTGCTTTTCAATCACACCCTCCAGATAGCCTTCCGACCGCTTGATCCCCCTCTTTCCTCCCCGGTTCTGGGAGAGGAAGGGGGATCTGCGCCGCTGCTTTTCGCACCAGACAAGTGTTTATTTCCTGTCGGCTTCGAGCGCGACGAAGGACTCCTGCCTTATCCGAACCAGTCGTTCCTGGGATACCGCCTGCTCACGGAGTTTTTCACGTTCCCCAACAAATTCTGGTTTGTCGATGTCGGCGGTTTTGCGGATGTTCGCCGCGCCCGTTTCGGCAGGCGGATAGAAATAGTATTTTATCTCAACCGCACTTCAACCAATCTGGAGCAGACGGTCGAGGCGGCGACCTTCCGCCTCGGCTGCACGCCGGTCATCAACCTTTTCGAGCAGATCGCCGAGCCGATCGCCCTGACCCAGGCGCGTTACGAATACCGCGTTGTGCCGGATGTTACTCAGCCTTTGGGAATGGAAGTCTATTCCATCGATTCCGTTACCAGCACCGATCCAACTACGGCCACTGTGCGGGAGTATCAGCCATTTTACTCGTTTCGGCATAGCCCATCTCACGAGTCGCCGCGGGCCTTCTGGTATGCATCGCGGCGCCCCTCGCTGTTGGAGAACGACCGTGCCAGTGAGGTGTATTTGCATCTGGTGGATCTGGACTTTAATCCGGCCCTGCCTGCCGCGGCGGTGCTGGTAGTCCGCACGACCTGTACCAACCGGGAGTTGCCTGCGGTGCTCCAGCGTGCGGGGGAGGATCTCTACTTCGAACTGGAGGCAGCGGCACCGTTGACCGGTATTCTGTGCCTGCGTACGCCAACGGCGCCGCTACGGCCGCCCTTGCGCCGTGGCGCCTACTGGCGTCTGCTGGCGCATCTGAACCTCAATCATCTTTCTTTATCCGACGCCGAGGAAGGACGGGCAGCCCTGCAAGAAATCCTGCGCTTGTACGACTTTTCCGATCCTGAATCGGGACCACAGCTGGCCGCCGTGGTCCGCCACGTTGTTGAGGGTATCACTGCCGTCAACAGCCGCCGCGTTGTCGGCCGGATTGGCGGCCCCGTTTCCAGCGGTTTCTGCCGCGGCCTGGAAGTCACCATCGAGTTCGACGAGCAAAAATATGTCGGTGTGGGAACGTACCTTTTTGCTTGTGTTCTGGAGCGCTTTCTGGGATTATACGTGTCGATCAATTCCTTTACTCAATTGATCGCCCGGACCAAGCAGGGAGAAGGATACTTAAAGAAATGGCCACCGCGAGCAGGGGAACATCAACTGCTGTAAACAGCGAGCGCACCACGCTCGCCGCGCGCCTCTTTGAGGAAGGCTTCGCCTTCGACTTTTTCCAGGCAGTGCGGCTGCTGGAGCGGCTGGCGCCGGATCGCTGCCCTATCGGCCGGGCGGGGCCTCCGCAGGCCGAAGTCGTCCGCTTACGCGCCCACCTGTCCTTGAGCTTTCCGCCCAGTCCGATCTACGACATTCAGCCAGCCTCGGCCGATCTGCCCGTCCCGATTATGACCGTTACCTTTCTAGGACTGACAGGCCCCAGCGGGATACTGCCCCAGCACTATACCGAGTTGTTGATTCGTCTGGAACGAGAAGGCAAAGGTCCGGAAAAGAGCGCCCTGCGCGCCTGGCTCGATTTATTCAATCACCGCCTCCTCTCTCTGTTCTGGCGTTCTTGGGAGAAATACCGTTTCTATATCCACTACGAGCGTGGTGAACACGATGGCCCGGAACCAGACGCTTTCACGCAAGCACTGTTCAGTCTCGTCGGATTGGGGCTGCCGGCGTTGCGCAACCGGCTACGCGTCGCCTGCCGAGAGGAAACAGCGGCAGGGATGCGAGAGCGGCCCCTGGCCCGGATTGACGATCGGAGCCTGCTTCACTACAGCGGTTTTTTCGCTCATCGACCGCGCTGCGCGGCCGCTTTAGAAGCCTTGCTGCGCGATTATTTCGGCTTGGATGTTCAGGTACGGCAATTCCAGGGACAATGGCTGCGTTTGGAGCCGGTCAATCAGTCTCGCCTCGGCCCTGCCGGCAGCAACTGCGAGTTGGGCGTCAATCTGGTAGCGGGAGACCGCGTCTGGGACGTGCAATGTAAATTCCGTGTGCGGCTGGGACCGCTCCGCTATGCCGCCTTCAACGAGTTCTTGCCCGATCGCTCTCCGCTGCCGACGCGCAAGGCGTTTTTTCTGCTGGTCCATTTGGTTCGCTTGTATGGGGGGCCGGAACTGGATTTTGATGTGCAGCTCGTTCTAAAGGCAGAAGATGTTCCCGAATGCTTATTGAGCGCCGACCCGGCCAACGGTCCTCGTCTTGGCTGGAACACCTGGGTCCGCAGCCAGGCCCTGAGGTGCGATGCCGAAGATGCGATATTCGAGGGCAGAGAAGAGGTCTGGATGTAGCGGCGAAGGGTCGGCCGGCCCTTCACCGGGCATTTTTATTAGAGGAGACCGCTTATGTCTTTCATCAGCCCGCGAACCCTTGTGAGCAAGCTCAATACGACATGCCGACGAGCGCTGGAAGGGGCGGCCGGACTGTGCCTGTCGCGCTCCCATTATCACGTGGAAATCGAGCATTGGCTGTTGAAGCTGCTGGAGTCGGCCGACACCGATTTGAACCGCCTTCTGCGCCATTATGAGGTGGACGCGGCGCGCGTCAACCGCGAGCTGACACGAGCCTTGGATGCCCTGCGCACCGGCAACGCTCGCGCACCGGAACTTTCGTTGGAAATCCTCGATCTGATGCGCGAGGCCTGGACGTTCGCCTCCCTGGAAGGCGGCGCGACGCGCATTCGCTCCGGCGACCTCTTGGCCGCCCTCTTGGGAGATCGCGAGCTGTCGTTGCGGCTGCGTTCCGCCTCACCGGAGCTGGCCAAAGTCTCCCCAGAGCGGCTGCACAAGGAAATCCACCCCCTCACCGCCGGCTCGCCGGAAGAGAAGAGCACGTTGGCCGAGTCACCGGCCACCGCCTCGCCCGAGGCCGGCCCGGCAGCAGGATCGAAGACGCCGGCCCTCGATCAATTTACCCTCGACCTCAGCGATCGCGCCCGCAAAGGCGAGATTGATCCGGTCATTGGCCGGGACTTCGAGATCCGCCAGGTGATCGACATCCTCATGCGACGACGGCAGAACAATCCGATTTTGACCGGCGAAGCCGGCGTGGGCAAGACCGCTGTGGTCGAAGGCTTTGCCTTACAGGTGGCGGCCGGAGAAGTGCCTCCGCCACTGCGGGCGGTATCGGTGCGTACCCTGGATCTGGGCCTGCTTCAGGCCGGGGCCGGCGTGCGCGGCGAGTTCGAGAACCGCCTCAAGGCAGTTCTCGCCGAAGTGAAGGCCTCGCCGCTGCCCATTATCCTTTTCATCGACGAGGCACACACGCTCATCGGCGCGGGCGGGGCGGCCGGACAGGCCGATGCGGCTAACTTGCTCAAACCGGCCCTGGCACGCGGCGAGCTGCGCACCATCGCTGCCACGACCTGGACCGAGTACAAGAAATATTTTGAGACCGATGCCGCCTTAAAACGCCGCTTTCAGATCGTCAAAGTAGATGAACCCGACGAGGAGACGGCCCTGCGCATGATGCGCGGCCTGGTACCCACCCTGGAACGGCATCACAAGGTGCGTGTCTTGGAGGAAGCCGTCCTTGATGCCGTCAAGCTGTCCCATCGCTACATCACCGACCGCCAGTTGCCGGACAAAGCTGTGAGCCTGCTTGATACCGCCTGTGCTCGCGTGGCTTTGGGGCAATCGGCCACCCCGGCAGCTTTGGAGGATTGCCGCCGTCGCATCGAGCACCTGGACGCCGAAATCAACCGGCTGGAACGCGAGAGGGCCAGTGGTTCGGCCCACGAACCGCGGTTGCGGGAGTTGAATGAGCAGCGCGAAGCCGCCCAGGCACGTTTGGCCGACCTGGAAAAACAGTGGGCCGAAGAAGGCCGCCTCGTTGCCCAGATCCACAAGCTCCGCTCGCAACTGGAGGCCCACGCCGAAAGTCGGCGTACAGGCCGCTCTTCCCTGGGAGCCGGGAATGAGGAACGTTTAACCCCCGCCGAGGAGGAGCATTGCCGGACAGAGTTGGCACGACTCCAGAACGAGTTGAAGCAGCTACAAGGCGAACGGCCCCTGGTCCAACCGGCCGTGGACCGGCAAGCCGTGGCCGAGGTGGTATCCGGCTGGACCGGCATTCCGGTCGGCAAGATGGTCCTGGATGAAATCAAGACAGTGCTCGCACTCCAGCATAAACTGGAGGAGCGCATCGTAGGGCAGTCCCACGCCATTGAGGCCGTGGCTCAGCGCATCCGCACCGCCCGCGCCGGACTGGTCGATCCGCGCCGGCCCATTGGTGTGTTCTTGATGGTTGGACCGAGCGGGGTCGGCAAAACGGAAACGGCCCTGGCGCTGGCGGACATTCTCTATGGCGGCGACCGTAGCCTCATCACCATCAACATGTCCGAGTACAAGGAGGACCACAAAATCTCGCGGCTGACTGGCTCGGCCCCCGGCTACGTCGGCTACGGCGAAGGAGGCGTGCTCACCGAGTCCGTCCGTCGCAAGCCGTACAGCATCGTCCTCCTTGATGAGATCGAGAAGGCTAACGTTGCCGTACAGGAGATCTTCTACCAGGTCTTCGACAAGGGCATGCTCCAGGATGACAAGGGCAACTGGGTTGATTTCAAGAACACCATTATCCTGCTCACATCCAACGTGGCCACAGACACAATCATGCGACTTTGCGCCGACCCCGATACAAAGCCCGACGCGGCTGGACTGGCGACGGCCATCCGGCCGGATCTGCTCAAGGTGTTCAAGCCTGCCTTGCTAGGCCGTTTGACCGTCGTACCCTATTTCCCACTTTCCGATGATGTGTTGCGGCAAATCGTCCAGCTCCAGCTGCGGCGGATCGGCCAACGCTTAAGTGAGGGCCACAAGGCTTCGTTCACCTATGACGAGGCCGTCGTCCGCACCATCGCCGAGCGCTGTAAAGAGGTGGAAAGCGGTGCGCGCAACATCGATCATATCCTGACAGGCACGCTCCTGCCGGAGATCGCGCGGGAGATCTTGGCACGGATGGCCGAAGGCCAGGCGATCACCGGCGTTCATGTCCAGATGGACGAAGCAGGACGATTTATTTATCAGGTTCGCTGTCCTTCCTAGAGTGTTTGGTAAGCAAGTGCAGCAGCAAACGGCCGGCGTCAGCCGGCTAGAGAAGGTCGTACCAGCCGGTGTAAACCGGCCATTCACCAGCCGACCGCCATATCTGTCTGCCAAGCGCTCTGGCGACAGAGGCAATGGGCTATAATGGTCCGGTAAGTCCGAATGAAATGGCATACTGGCATCTGGGCGCTCTCTACCTCTGCGGGACTTTCGATGCTTCCCCTGTTCACCACTCCCCTGGCTTTCTGGGGCTTTCTCGCCCTGCCGGTACTTATCGGCATTTATTGGCTGCGCACGCGGCATCGGCGCTATCCCGTCTCCAGCCTTATGTTCTGGATCGATTCGCAAGAATCGCCGCAGGGCGGCACGCGCATCGACCGCTTGCAGACCCCGCTGTTGTTCTTTCTCGAATTGCTGGCCCTGACATTGCTTGTTCTCGCTGCGGCCGATCCGCACCTGCCCCTGCGCGAAAATGTGCGGCCATTGATTGTTGTGCTTGATGATTCGTTTTCGATGCAAGCCGGCGGCGCACACTCCCCGCGCCATCAGGCCGTGCAGGCACTTGCCGAAGAGTTGAAACGTCGGCCGCGGCCCTGGGTGCGCTTTCTGCTTGCCGGCGACCGCACGCAAGCACTGGGCGAAACGGCGCACACCACACGGGAGGCACTCGACCGGCTAGGCGAGTGGCGCTGCCGCGCTGCGGCAAGCCGGCTGGAGGAAGCGCTGTCCTTTGCCAGCGAATGGAGCGGCGATCTGCCTTTGTTGCTGGTGTTGACCGATCGAGAACCGCCCACCGAGTTGCATAAGGGCCGCATCCAGTGGTGGGCCTTCGGTCAGCCGCGGGCCAACACCGCCATCGTCAACGCCGCACGTACGCCCCATGAGACTGGGGAACGTTGCCTGTTAGAGATCGTCCATTTCTCCGAAGATGCTGCGGAAACCACCCTCGTCCTTGAAACCGGCGAACCGCCCAAAGAATGGCAGCGCTCGCGGCTGCATTTACCGCCGCGGCAAACGCAGCGTATCATCTTCACGCTGCCGGAGAAGACGCCCGTCCTCCACGCTCACCTCGATGACGACGATCTCACCCCGGACAATCGCGTGTCCCTGTTTCCTCAGGCCATACGTCCCGTCCGTACGATGGTGCGCATCAAGGACGAGACGCTGCGCACGCTAATTGACAAAGCGCTGCGAGCTGCCCGCCAGGCTGAGAAGGTCGAAAGTCAGCCCGAAATCGTGTTCACTGATAACGCAGAAACACTCGCGAATACCGGCGCTGCCTGGATCGTGCGGCTCCTGGCCGAACGCGACGCTGTCCCCTACAGCGGGCCGTTCGTGTTGGACCGCAATCATCCGTTAACGGCAGGATTATCGCTGCAAGGTGTCATCTGGGGAGCTGGCAAGATGCAGGCACTGCCCGGCTCGCCTGTCATCCTGGCTGGCAATGTACCGTTGCTGGCAGACCAAGACCAGCGTGACGCCGGCCTTGCTGCCGTTCGACACGAAGTATATCTGCGCCTTCGTCCAGATCTGTCCACCTTGCCCGAGATGCCCGGCTGGCCCATCTTGATCTGGAACCTGCTCCAGTGGCGCGGTACGGAGAAACCCGGTCTGCACCGCGCCAATTTCCGTCTCGGGGAACAGGCAGCACTGACGTTCGCCACGCTGCGCTCCACCGTTGCTGTGGTACACCCTGAGGGCACGCGGCAAAATGTGCCGGTACAGGACCGTCGACTGGTCGTGTATCCTGATGCAGTCGGCATTTGGTCAATTGAAGCAGAGGAAGAGTCGGTGTCCTTCGCTGTCAACGCCTTGTCAGCGAATGAGTCGGATCTGACCCGCTGCGTTTCCGGACGCTGGGGCGATTGGTTGGATGAAACGTCACTGCGGCTGGAATATCAAAGTATCGGCTGGATTTTGTTGCTTGTGGTTATGGCGATTGCCACACTCCATTGGTTATTGGTAGCGCGCGGGCGGGGGAGACGATAACCATGACGTTGCTTCATCCGATCTGGTTGCTCCTCGCCGTTCCGCTGGCATTATCGCTGTGGTTGTGGCGGATGCCATCGCGGCTGCTGGTGGTGCTGCGCAGCCTGACATTGCTGTTGTTACTCTTGGGCTTGTGTGGTGCCGTGCTGCGTTTGCCCAGCCAGGCCGGCACCCTCGTCGTTGTCGCCGACCGCAGCCAATCCATGCCGCCGGGCAGCGCCGCCAATCAGAAAGAAGTTATCGACCTGCTGCACAAGGCGATGGGACCGAACGACCGCTTGGCCGTCGTGTCATTTGGCCGCACCGTCGCTGTGGAGCAGCCGCCGGCCTCCGCACAGTTCGCCGGCTTTGTCCACGAGGTCGGCGAGGATGCCTCCAATCTCGCCGATGGTCTGGAAACGGCGCTAACGTTGCTCCCGCGCGATGCGCCGGGCAAAGTGTTGGTGTTGTCCGATGGCCGCTGGACCGGCCGTGATCCGGTTGCCGTCGCCGCCCATGCCGCCGCCCGCAATGTCGCTATCGATTATCGCTTCACGCAGCGCTCCGCGGCCAACGATCTGGCCATTGCTCGCGTTGAAGCGCCGCCGTCTGTCGCGCCCGGCGAATCGTTTCTCGTCACTGCCTGGCTCCAGGCGCCGACGGCACAAACGATCTCCTATGAGCTACGCCGCGGCGAGGAACGAATCAGCGCTGGTGAAGAGCGGCTGGGACCGGGACTCAACCGCCTGACTTTCCGCGATCGCGCCGGTGATCCCAGCACGCTATCCTACACGCTCACCGTGATCGGCAGCGGCGATGATCCAGTACCGGAGAACAATCGCGCTCGGTTTTTGGTCGGTGTCCAGGGGCCGCGGCCTATTTTGCACGTTACAGCGGCGCAATCGTCCGGTTTGGCTCGGCTCTTGCAAGCGGGCCGGCTGCCGATCCAGGTACAAGCCCCGGAAGCCTGTCGCTGGTCGTTGGAGGAGTTGTCGAAATATTCCGCTGTCCTCATCGAAAACGTGCCGGCAGAAAAGATCGGCAGCGCCGGCATGGATACTCTGGCCGCCTGGGTGCGTGAGACCGGCTCTGGCCTGATGCTGACGGGCGGCCGTAATTCTTATGGCCCAGGCGGCTATTACAAATCGCCGCTCGATCCACTTCTGCCCGTGTCGATGGAGTTGCGCAATGAGCATCGCAAACTGGCCGTGGCGATGGCAGTGGCGCTGGACCGCTCTGGCAGCATGGCGATGCCGGTCGGCGGCGGGCGCGTCAAGATGGATCTGGCCAACGAGGGGGCCGTGCAAGTGCTAGAGATGCTCGGCCCGATGGATGAGCTGGGCGTCGTGGCCGTGGACAGTGAGCCGCACATCATCGCTGCCTTGGCGCCGATCAAGGACAAGGAGTCTGTCAAGCGCGACATTTTGAGTATCCACTCGCAGGGTGGCGGCATCTTCATTTATGTTGCCCTGGAGGCGGCCGCAGACATGCTTATGAAGGCCAAGGCCGGCACGCGCCACATTATCTTATTCGCCGACGCCAACGACTCCGAAGAGCCGGGCCGCTATGAGGAACTGATCGATAAATGCAAGAAGGCCGGCATCACCGTCAGCGTCATCGGCCTGGGCACGCCGAAGGACAAAGATGCCGACCTCCTCCGCGACATCGCCAAGCGCGGCAACGGCCGTATCTTCTTTACGGACAAACCAGAGGAACTACCTCGTCTTTTTGCCCAAGATACTTTCATCGTCGCCCGCAATACGTTTATCGATGAACGCACTCCGATCGAATCCACAGCCGGTTTACCGCTCTTGGCGGGCCGGCCTTTCGATTTGAAGCAAGCGATCGACGGTTACAATCTGTGCTATCTTCGCAATGGGGCGACACTGGCTGTGCGGACTCTGGACGATTACCGGGCGCCGGTGGTGGCAGCCTGGCGCGCCGGCTCCGGCCGCGTCCTCTGCTACACTGGCGAGGCCGACGGCAAGTATGCCGGCCCCATCACCAAGTGGAAGGAGATTGGCGACTGGTACGCCAGCCTGGTGCGCTGGGTTGCCGGTCCCATCAACCGGCTGCCTCCCGAAATGCTGCTGACGCAAGACGTGAAGACCGGCCTGCACCGCGTGCAGCTGCATCTCGATCCGGAGCGCACGGGCGATCCATTCACAGAGCTGCCTCGCGTCACGCTACTGCGTTCGCGCCTTGGCCGGCCGCCGGAGGTTCAACGAACGACGCTGAGCTGGACAGATGCCGACATTCTCGATCTGGAAAGGGCGCTGCAAGGGCGTGAGACGGTGCTGGCCACGGTGACTGTGCCAGGCCATGAGCCGGTGGCGTTGCCGCCGGTCTGTTTGCCGTATTCGCCAGAGTTTCAGCCGGCCGAGAAGGGCCGCGGGCTGGCGACGCTGGAACATCTCGCCCGCGCCAGTGGCGGCAAGGAACGTCTGGAATTGGCCGACGTGTGGAAAGAATTGCCACGCCATGCCCGTTTTGTTCCCCTCGCCCCGTGGCTGCTCAGCGCGGCTGTGGTGTTACTGTTGCTGGAAGTGTTGGAGCGCCGCAGCGGCCTGCTGTCACGTCGTGGCCGCCACGCTGTCGAAACAACCCGTCAATCCCGCGAGCGCATCGGCTGGTTCACCCGCAAACGCTCGCATCCCGCACCGCCTCCGGCAATGCCGACGCGTCAATCCGAACCGCTGCCCGCCCGACGTGAGGAGGTGCGGGAGAAGATCCGTGACGAGAGCGCGATGCTCGATGCGCTCCGCAAGGCGCGCGAACGCACCCGCGGCCGCCTGGAATAAGGCACCTGGAGAAACCAGGCTGATCCTAACTAACGGCCTCGGAATCGTTCAGACATTGACGCAGAAAGCGGATGCCGTGGGCCACGTCACGCAGACGTTCTTGCTGATTGCCGACCTCGCGCTCGATGCACAAAGGTCCGCGATAACCGATTTTTTTCAGGGCCAGCACAAAGGCGCGGATGTTGACCTGGCCCTGGCCGAGAGGCACTTCCTCGCCCCAGACGCCGGGCCTTGCCGGTCGATTGGCGTCCTTGACGTGAACGCTGCGGATGTCCGGTCCCAGGATCTCCACAGCACGGAGCGGATCACCCTTATCATAAAGCAACATGTTGGCAGGATCGAAATTCACCTTCAGATTGGGGCACTTCAATTCATCGAGGGTGAGGCGAAGCAGGTCAGCAGTTTCCTGGCCGGTCTCAAAGGCGACGGTGACGCCTTTTTCTGCGGCCAGGGCACTGACTTGGCCGAGTGTGTCGAGGAACGATTTGCGATCGGGATGTCCCGGCTCCGGCAGGAATCCGGCGTGCAGCATCAGATCGGTCAGTCCCAGAGCCCGCGTGCGGTCGAGCGCCCAGCGGAAGCGTTCCAGACGTTCGCCGCGCGTCGCTGGATCGCCGAAGCCGCCTGTGCGCTGAATGGTCTGCGGCGTGGTGTAGTCTTCGCCGGGGAAGCCGAGCATGGCGCCGCTCATCTGCAAACCGGCCGCCCGGGCTGCTTCCGGCAAACGATCGCCCTCGTCCCAGGCGGCATGGTGCGGATCACCACAGGCGATTTGCACCACCGAGATGCCGAGTTGATCAAGCAAACGTTTCAACTCTGACACGTTTTTGACTTGCAGCGACCAGCTGCACACGCCGATGGCCAACGGTTCGATTGCCATGACAAGGCCCTCTCGCGCGGACACCAGCCCGCCGCGTCAGCAAGGGGAAGTCCCTGGCTGGCGCGGCGGGCTGGTGACAAATGGTAGGGCACAGAAGGGTCCAAGGCAAGCGCAAAGAAAAAAGCAAGGCGGGGCTTGCCGTAACCAGCAGTATGCGGTCCCCGGATACAGGCGAATCGTCCCAGCATCTCCTGATGCGGATCGACTCGGGGACGGACGGGCTCTTCACCTGCCCATCCCTTCGGCAGCCTGGCAACCTCGCATGGAAGGATAAAACAAGAAACTCCGTTCCAAGAGGCCCATGGCTTTGCGTCACCGCCTCACGACGGTTTTGCCCTTTTCGAGGATGAAAAGGCGTTGTGATCCAGGCGAGACAGCAAGACCCGCCTCCGAAACCGCCGCCAAAACCGGCGGCTTCGTTTGCCACACAACTCTAGTACGCAATGGTCCGAGAAGCAAATGCACTCTTAGGCTGCATCTCGATCGCCGTGCGGCGAACGAGCTGGAAGCGTAAGCGATGGCGACTCCGGCGAGATCTCTTTCAGCAGATACAGCGGCCGACCTTTGACCTGCTCGTAAATCCGTCCCACGTACTCGCCGACGATGCCCAGTCCGCACAGGATGGCGCCGCCGATCAGGAACAGGGCGATCAACACCAGTTGCGAACCGCCGATCTCGGCGCCCCCCAGTGACCGGCCCAACATCATCACGCCAAACCCGCCCCCCAGGACGACGAGCAGCAGCCCCAAAAACAGCGACAGGCGCAGCGGCAGCTTCGAAAACGACAACAGGGCATCGACGGCCAAGGCCAACAATCCCCGCACAGTATACTTGGTTGCACCCGCGCCACGGCTGGCGGGATGAAAAGCCACTGTCGTGGTACGGAAACCGAGCCAGTTGACCATACCGCGCAAGAAGCGATGTTTCTCGGGCAGACGCAAGAGCGCATCAACCGCCTGACGCGACAATAGCCGATAGTCCGATGCCGATGAACTGACCGGCGTATCGCTCAGCCAGCGCATTACGGCGTTGAAGGCACGCGAGGACAAGCGCTTGAAATAGCTCAGCCGCGGATCATCCTCGCGGAAGGTCAGGACAATGTCATGGCCCTGACGCCATTGCTCCACCAAGGCAGGGATGAGGCTGGGCGGATGCTGCAAATCGCTATCGAGCGTGATGACGGCATCGCCGCGGGCGTGCTCCATGCCGGCGGTCAAAGCAGCCTGTTGGCCGAAATTGCGGCTGAACGACAGGTAACGGATACGAGCATCGCTGGCGGCCAGGTGGCGCAGAAAATCGAGGGTGCCGTCGCGAGAGCCATCGTCGATGTAGAGGATCTCGATATCGTATTCGTTTTCCAGCAAAGCCAGCACAGCACACAACTCGGCGTGGAAGCGGGGTAACACTTCCTCTTCCTCGAAGGCAGGGCAAACGATGCTCAGCTTGTAACGAGGTGCGGCCATTGCTCTACTCCCTACCAGCCCGCAGCGTTGGTTAGCCGCGATTCGAAGGGGAGCCCGGAAGCGCTCCCCTTCGAATCGCGGCTAACCGTTTGGAGTTTTGCCATCCTCAGCTCGCGCACCAAGACCATCACGTAGGCCAAGCACAACAACAACGCTGCCTGTGGCTGCAATCCCAGGGCATGGATGCGATTGACTCCCGGCCATAAACCCCGGACGACGCAGAACAGAAACAACACCAAGGCCATGCGCGTCATTAAGCCGAGCAGCCACGGCCAACGCTCGCTCTCGGCCCGCTGGACGGTCCAGGCCAGTGCCGGTGCCAGCAAAATATAAGTGGATGATTCCGTGGCTGGGCCACACAGCGTCATCCAACACGTTCCCAACACCAGGACGACAGCCAACACGTCGCGCCGCGGCCAGCCGCGCAGCCGCGCCGCCAGGCACAGAGCTGCACAACCCGCCGCCGAAGCCAACTGCACGCCGAGGTAGCCCCGCGGGGTCAGCGGCACGTGAAAAAGGCGGATCAGCAGCCACAGATCGCGATAAGCCATGTGCAATGGCCAATCCCAGCGATTGTCTTTGCCCAGTCGGTGCAGCCATTGGATATATTGAGAATAGACATAATCCCTGTGTTGAAAAGCGAACGGCAGCGTCGCCGCCAGCGCCAAAGCGAGCAGCAGCCGCAGGGTAAAGCGGCGCGGATAAACGGCCGCCAGCAGTAGCCCAAGCGCCAACGGATAGACCTTGACGGCCGTGGCCAAAGCGACCAACCCCGCCGCCAACGACCAGCGCTCCTTATCGACAGCCGCCAATGCCGCCAGCAACAGGCCGATGACCAACGGGTTCGGCTGGCCGTTGTTCAGACTGCTCAGCGACAACGGCGCCAAAAGCAGAAACAGCACTGCTTGCTGGCGCGGAGTCCGCGGCAGCGGAGCCGCCCGCAGCCACAGAGCGAAGCCACCCAACAACACGGCGGCGTTGAGCAAGCGCCAGACCACACCGCCCAGGCGGATCGGCAGATGGTGAAACGGCACCAGCAGCATCGCCGTCAGGGGACTGTAGCGGAACTGGTCCTGATCGGGACTCCAGGAACGACGATAGAGGTCGTGGCCTTGTTCCCAATCGGCGCCGGCCTGTTCCCAGGTAGTGAACAAGGTGCGTTTATACGGCTGCACGGCGGCGCGGACACAAACGACGGCGACGATGAGGCTCCAGACCAAGACTGCCGTGCGTATCCACCCCCCAGACGAACGGCCGGCGTTAGCCGGTTGGTTACAGCTTCCCTTGACCGGCTGACGCCAGCCGTTCGTCGGTATCGTATCAGGCGGCATGGGCGATCCTCCCGGTCTGGCGAGCGAGCAATTCTGAGGCCGACACGAGCGTGAAGCCGGCTTGTCGGCACGCATCGAGAAAATTCGGTTGCTGCAACAGACGCAATTCCTCAATGCGCCGTTGCACCATGCCGTCTTGTTCGGTACAATCGCGACCGATCAATGTCGGATCGCGGCGGCCGGGATGACAGGCCAATTCCACAATGCGTCCGGGTATCCGCGTCAGCCAGCGTGCAAAAAAGTCGGGATCGCGCACCCAGGGCGGATCGGTGATGCCGGCTAACCAGTCGTTGCCGGGGAAGCCCTCGTAAGCCTGATGCCGTGCTTCCAGGCGTCCCAACAGTGTCAGCAGCGTTCGCTTCTTCTGCGCGCCGCGAATGCGGCCCAGCATCGTCCACGGCTCCCGCACACGACGCAGATACGGCAATGGCGCTCCGCGCGCCCGCAAGACGCGACGCAGGATCGAGCCGATCGGCGGAAACAGCGAAATGTGCTGATGGGAATTAACGAGCCTCGGCGCATGTCCGATCAGCTCCAGAAAGCGATCGTATTGTGCGTGCAACTCGATCTCAATCTGTTGGGGACAAATCTGGTGCAAATAGAGACGGGCCAAGAAACGCCGCAATGGCAATAGCTGACCTGTGCGGTCGAGCAAGCTGGGGACGCGCCGAGCAGGGGCGCAGGGGCGGTCGAGAGTCAGGCATGGATGCCAGCCCATTTCCAGATTGCAGCCGGATTGCCGCCAGGCCCGAACGGCGTCTTCAGCATAGAGCGAATTGACAATCAGAACGGTTCCCGTGATGAGATTGCGAGCGGCCAATTCCAGGATGCCGCGCGAGGTCTCCGGACCGATGCCGTAGTCGTCGGCAATGACAACGAGAAAACGAGTCGCATCCATGCCCGGGAGTCTCCTCACCCTGCCACGGGGATAGCCGATTGCGCGAATGCCGTCAACCCATACTAGGCCAATTCGGCCCAGACGGCAGGGAGGCTGAAGGAAAATTGGAGCGCTCGGCCAGATTGCGTTGGATCGGCAAGTTCGGCATTTTCGTTGTCCCCTTGCTATTTTGCCTCTCTTGCGATAAAGTGCGGCCTCGCGCGCCAGGTGAGCGCGAATTTCCCGGCAGCCGGCAGCGTTAGCTGCCGGGGGGAGGATGCATAATGGCCGGCAGCACGTATGGACGGCAAAGCATGGTGGCAGGAGTATTGTTCCTGGCAGGTTGCGTTGGCCTGGGGGACATGTCCTTGGACACAGTGACGGCGAAATGGCCGCGCTTACGCTTTCGACAGCGGCGCAGCACCGAGAACGTGGCTGTCCAAGCCGGCAACGATATCCCGATAGTGCCGGTGCCGCCGCCGCCCATATCCGGCTCTCCGGCGAACGGCCAGCGTTCGCCGGCTGGTGAGCCGGACCCGCCAGCTGCTCGCCCCAACCAGCCGACCGACGCTGGCCGTTCGCCTGGTTCCACAACGATGCAGACGTACACAGCCCGGCAGTTGCTCCAACAGGCCGCCGAGCGCTGTGCTGCCCTCGATTCCTACATCGTGCGCCTGACACGTCGCGAAAGTCTCAAGGGCAAGCCTGGTCCTGAGGAGATCATTGCCTTTTCCTTCCGCAAGGAGCCGTTCAGCGTTCATTTCAAATGGCTGGGCGAGACTGCCAAGGGACGCGAAGTGGTCTACGTTAAGGGGCGCTTCGACAATAAGATTCACACGAAAGTCGCGGCTGGCGATTCACTGCTGTTGCCGGCCGGGGCCCGTTTGTCGCTGTCGCCGGATAATCCGCTGGTCCGCTCGGCCAGCCGCCATCCCATCACCGATGCTGGCGTCTGCCGCTGTGTCGAATCGCTCCTTGCCCTCCTTGATGCCCAGGAGCGCGGCGATCTTCGCCAAGGCACACTGACCGTTCTCACTCCGCAGCAGCGGCCCGAATATCCTCAGCCGGTCGAAACGCTGGAACGCCTGATTCCGCCGGGCGTCGAGCCGGAACTGCCACGCGGCGGACGCCGGCTGATGTACTTCGATCCTGATTGGCATTTGCCGATGCTCGTCATCACCTACGATGACAAAGGCAACGAGGTCGAATATTACCGCTACGATCGGCTGATAACCCCCGTCCATCTCGACGATGATGACTTCAACCCCGACAAGCTATGGTCCTCGGCAAGCGGGGGCAGTTATGCCCCTGGTTCTGTTACAAACCAGGGGGGTAACACGCGCCGCTCGCCTGCTCGTCGCTAAGGGGTACTGTTTCCGCGTTGAATGAGGCGGTTTTTCGCAGGCTTAGCCTTTGCGAGTTTGTGCGGCTGCTGCAACCCGTCGGCCGGGCCGGCGACACTGACCTTTCTCGGCGTCCAGAATCTCGATGCGGTGCGGCAGGCGCTGGAGTCGGCCAGGCAGCAGAACGCGGGCCGTGGATCCATCGATGAGGTGGTCGACACCCGGCCAGAGGAAGGGCGCGGCTACCTGCTCGACTTGGCGACCGCGGGTCTGCTCCGCGTGGAGACCCGCGAGCTGTACGAGGCGTAGCCGCGGCTCGCAGATTGCCCGCTCGCTTTCCTAGGCTAAGAGATGCGCCGCTTAACCAGGTGCTGCAGTGAACTGGGGTTGCATTCTGTTCTTCGGGTTATCATGTTACTCCAGCGGCCCCAGCTGCTGAGCTTGGGTGTTATACAGACGAACTCGACATGAAAATAGAGGAGACGGTAGCTATGGCGACATTCGAGGAGATCAAGGCGAGGCAGCAAATTACGTGGGGTAGCGGCGACTACGCCAAGATCGCGTGGATCACCGTCCCGCTCGCCGACTCGCTGGTTGAGGCGGTGGACTTGCGCCCCGGCTCCAGGGCGCTGGACGTCGCCACCGGCACCGGGCACGTTGCGCTTGCTGCGGCGCGTCGCTTCTGTGTCGCAGTCGGAGTCGATTACGTCCCCACCCTGCTCGAAGTGGCCCGACGTCGGGCTGCCGCTGAGGGTCTGGAGGTCACCTTTGTGGAGGGAGATGCGGAGAACCTCCCGTGCTCCGATGGCGACTTCGACTACGTGTTGTCGGCGATCGGCGCGATGTTCGCCCCGAACCAAGAGCAGACGGCGCATGAGTTGTTACGAGCCACGCGCTCGGGCGGAACGATCGGCATGATCAACTGGACACCGACCGGATTCATTGGCGAGCTGTTCAAGACCATCGCCAAGCACGTCCCTCCGCCGTTTGAACTGAAACCAGCTGCGCTCTGGGGGAGCGAGGAACGGGTGCGCGAGTTGTTCGGCGACGGCGTGTCGAGCCTCATTTTCAGGACCAGCAAGCTGCGCCAGCGGTATCTGTCCCCCGAGCACTACGCCGACTTCTTCCTCACGTGGTACGGCCCGACGCTCAAAGCCGCCGAGTCTTTGACGAAGCCTGCACGCGAGGCGTTTCGCGCCGACCTGATCGCAGTCGCGAATCGATTCAACAACGCCACCGATGAAACCGCCGTGCTCGACTCGGACTACATGATCGTCATCGCGACCAAGAAGTAGACGCGACTGCGCACGACGCGTTTTGCCGACCCGAGCACGCAACGGATGATTCGCTCCGAGTTAGCGTTGATCGATGCCTATGACGCGCAGATCGCCGCCATCGAACTGCGCCTCAAGCGCAGCGCCAGGGTTGACGATCCGGTGACGTTCGGGTCCGTGCAGAGCGTGCCGGGGAGCGGGCCGATCCGGGGACTGATTCTGCTCTACGAAGTGGACCAGATCGGGCGTTTCCCCGAAGTCGGGAACTTCTTGTCTTGCTGCATAGCTCTTCCTTTGGGACACCGATCCCATCGGCCACGCTGCGGCCCGACCACCGCGTCAAAGACTAAACTGGCCGATGCGGCCTGGACTGGAAATAAACCCTGGCCGAGGGACTCGATTCTCTCGGCCGACGCTAGCCGAAGCCGCGAATCCTCCGAGATCGAGCGATTCATTTTGCGTGACCGTTCTGGTCGGCACGGAGAAGTTTCTGAGCCGTCGCTCTTGCGGCAACGGCCGCTTCATCGGCAGGTAAAGCGCCCTGATCTCGTAAAAGCTGTTTGGTGCCGCTCGCATGAAGGAAACACTGTGTCCTGAACTACGCCGGTGTTGCGTGAGCGAAGGTCGCGAAGCTCAGACAGGATTGAATATATATAAATATTTAGTTAGTAACGACGTAGACACTCTCTATCTTTTATCCAAGTCGGCGGGGATATAAGACGGTTCGGCCTATGCCCCGCTCAATCGATGCAACAGCCCTTCGACCTCCCGCTGCCACTTGGCCAAATCCTCTGACTCTGCCCACAACTCCTTCAACTCGGAATCCTTGAGAATCCGCTTGACGACCAACCGCGCCTTTTTGACCAGAACGGGCTTCGGCGCCTTCTTACCGACGAGCCAGGAGGAGACTTCGTCCGGAAGCTTGACAGCCGGCTTGCCGATCAAGGCAGCCACGACCTCGGCGGCAGCGATGCCCATCGAGGCCTCGGACACCTCCAGATAATCATCGGCTTCCAGGACTGTGTCAAACGCTTCGGAGATTGGCTCGGTGTCCTCTGCACATTCCAACTCACTGACCCAATCCAGTGCGTCTTCATTGTCGAAGCTCCCATGCGCCCAGGCAACCATCGGCGATCCTCCTGTGGCCGAGCTTGTTATTAGCTTGCGCCTGCGCAAACTATACTATGGTCAAGCCGTCCGGCGGGAAGTCCCGCTCAAGATGTCTGACAGATTGACCTTATTTTCCATTTCCGTCAATCGGACCGCGCAAGCTATCCCCCGAATGAACCTCACTCCTACCTTCCTTCTCAGCCGTTCTTCGTCAATCGTCCAGCGGGCTTTTTACTCCCTGTCCGCCCCGGTTCAAAACATGCGTGGAGATCAGCGTCGTACTCACGTCCTCCTAACTCAGCAGTCGCTTCCACATCTTCGCATCTGCCGGGGCCAGGCGCGTTGAACACCGCGGGGTCGAATGCGGAACGCTGAAGTAAACTTCTACAAATGATTCTCCAAAAACAGCGCCTTGCGCACAAGCTCCTCAATCTCGCGCACGTTGTCGATGCCCAGGAAACCATGAGCTTGGATGTTGGTTATTCTCCCTCCGCGGTTCGTACGACGCCACTGAGTTATTTCCTCGAACACCAGATCGCCGCTGCCATCGGCGTTTTCCCTGCGAAACATCTTCGTTAGGGCCGCCGGATGATAGGAACGAACTTCCACACTTTTGAACGCACCCGCCTCGAAAAGGACCGCCCGGCGATCGGTTAACGCATAACAAGTGCGTTTGGCCTTGCGTCGAGCCCAGAAAGGCGAGCTAAGCATACCCAAGCCGACCAAGATAAATGGGATACCCATTAGCGGGAAGCAGGCACGGAAGAGAATTCCTGGCCCTGCCGGGGCGCCAGCATTGCCCCATACCATCCAAGTTGCCATCCCTGTCCAAAAGAGGGCAAATGCTGTCCACGGGATGCCAAATAAGACGACGGGAAGGGCCTGGCGAACGAAGCGGCCGGGACGGGGTTGGCCGACCCACAGCAGTTGTTCGCCGTCTTTCAACTCCGAACGAACACGCTCATCCAACTCGTCTGGAAGCCTGCTGTCGCCATAGAGAAACGGTTCGCTCATGTCATGACTCCAGCTACTCCCAAGTCGCAATGTAGCCTTCCGGGACTTACATAAATACAGCCGTCAGTTGCATGGGACTTACTCCCGTGACCCTCCCCATGTTACGGCTTCTCCAGGGTATCAGCTTCCGTTGCTATAATCAACAAAGTTAACGGGTCCTTACAGACTCTGGAAGCGTTGTTTGTCGGCAGGAGGAAAACGTGGCGCTTGCACGTTTCGTTGTGGGCATCGACTTGGGAACCACCAACAGTGCCCTCGCTTATGTCGATACCGGCGTCGGTGAAGAAGAGGACGTTCGCCCCACACACTTGTTCATTCCGCAAGTGGTGCAGCCGGGCACAGTGGAAGATCGTCCCCTTTTGTCATCGTATTTGTATCTTCCAGGGCCGAACGAGCTGCCGGCCGGCAGTTTGCGGCTGCCGTGGGACCCGGGCCGCGATTTCGCCGTTGGTGAGTTTGCCCGCCAGCAGGGCGGCGTGGTGCCGACGCGCGTCGTCAGCTCGGCCAAGTCATGGCTATGCCACCCCGGCATCGATCGCCGAGCGGCCGTGCTGCCGTGGAAAGCGCCGGATAATGCCCGCCGCGTTTCGCCGCTGGAAGCTAGCACGCTGTATCTCAAACACTTGGCCGAGGCCTGGAATCACAAAATGGCCAAAGACCGGCCCGAAAATCGCCTGGAACATCAAGACATCATTCTGACGGTGCCGGCATCTTTCGATGCTGCGGCGCGCGAGCTGACGGTTGAGGCGGCCCGCGCCGCCGGTTTGGAGAACATTACGCTCTTGGAAGAGCCACAGGCCGCCTTCTACGCCTGGATCGATGCCAGCGGCGAGAAATGGCGTAAGCAGGTCGAGGTCGGCGATCTCGTGCTGGTCTGCGACGTGGGCGGCGGCACCACCGATTTCACCCTTATCGCCGTCAGCGAAGATGCCGGCCAACTGGTGTTGACCCGCGTGGCCGTCGGCGATCACATCCTGCTCGGCGGCGACAATATGGATCTGGCGCTGGCTCATGCCATGGCGCAATCGTTCGCGGCCCGCAACATCAAACTCGATTCGGGGCAAATGTTGATGCTGTGGCACAGCTGCCGCGCCGCCAAAGAACGTCTCTTCAGCGACCCGAGCCTGGCCAGCGCGCCGGTGACGGTACTGGGCCGCGGTGCCAGGGTCATTGCCGGCACCCTCAAAGGCGAGCTGACACGTGAGGAAGTCGAGCGCGTGCTGGTCAACGGTTTCTTCCCGGAATGCGCCGCCGATGAGGAGCCGCGCCGCCAACGTGGCGTCGGTTTGCAAGAGTTGGGCCTGCCCTACGCCAGCGATCCCGCCGTGACCAAACACCTGGCCGCGTTTCTGCATCGGCAGTCCGAGGCACTGGCGGAACGCTCCCGCGGCAGCAAAAAGAGAAAAACAACCGGCGGCTTGACAGGGGTGTTGTTCAACGGCGGCGTCTTCAAAGCCGAGCCGCTGCGTAAGCGCATCGTGTCCACACTCGCCAAGTGGGGTCATATGGTCAAGATTTTACCCAATGACGATCTCGATTTGGCCGTGGCGCGGGGAGCAGCGTACTATGGCCTAGTGCGACGCGGCCGGGGTGTGCGTATCCGTGGCGGCGCGGCCCGGGTCTACTATGTCGGCGTCGAGACAGCATTGCCGGCTGTGCCCGGCGCACCGCCGCCGATCAAAGCGCTATGCGTTGTGCCTTTCGGCATGGAGGAAGGCACCGAAATGGACGTGCCCGGTCAGGAATTCGGCCTGGTCGTCGGTGCGCCTGCTGAATTCCGTTTCCTCGGTTCAACCGTGCGCCGTTCCGATACCGTTGGCACGATGGTTGAGGATTGGGAAGGCCAAGTTGAGGAACTTAGCCCCCTGGAAACGACCCTGGAAGCACCGACCAAGGAAGGACAAACAGTGCCGGTGCATCTGCACAGTAAGATGACGGAAATCGGCACTCTGGAATTGTGGTGCATCAGCCGCGACGGCAAACAGCGCTGGAAGCTCGAATTCAACGTCCGCGAACAGCCAGAGTGAGAGAGTGAGATACCAGCCCGAAACGTAAGCGAGGACAGTCCTCGCTTACGCTTCGGGCTGGTGGAGAAAGCGAATCTAATCCTGCTTTTCGGGCAGTGGCGGAACTCTGTGTGTGACCTCAAATATAGCGGATTTCCGCGTTGATGCGTTCACAATTCCTTCGAAACTTTCGGCGCCGCTGGCGCAGGAGTGGCATCACCATGAGCGCCGCAAAGGATGAAAATACTCCCAGCAGCGAGAAAGAAGGATCGTCAGAATCAGCCAGGCCGCGATTCGCAATTTGGTCGTGGACTTGGTTGTCAACACTCCTGCTGAGTGAGTAGAGTTCTATAATACGCGAAACACTTTCCCAGTCTGGCCGGGAGGTTCGCGTAATGAGACCGATGCTTGTTCCCAGGTGCGCCGCCGTCTTCAGCATCGTGCTGCTGTTGTTCGTGCGTGTTTCTCCTTGTGTTGCAGCCAAGGGCGGGCCGTATCGTTACCTCAACAAGCCCGATGCCTGGTTCAGTGGTGATGAGGCCCAACGGATTACCGAGAACATTCTATCGTTCCAGGCCGACGCTGGCGGTTGGCCCAAGAACATTGACACCACCGCCGCGCCCTATCGCGGTGAACGTTCGCAGCTGCAACCGACTTTCGATAACGGCGCCACCACCGACGAATTACGCTTTCTGGCCCGCGTCTACAAGGCTACCCAAGACCGGCGCTGCCGAACTGCCGTCGAAAAAGGGATTGATTATATCCTCAAAGCGCAGTATCCGAGCGGCGGTTGGCCGCAATATTATCCACCGCCGCGCGGCTACCACCGCCACATCACCTTCAACGATGAGGCAATGGTCCGCTTGATGGGCTTTCTGCGCGAAACATACACCTCAGATCTCTATGCTTTCCTTGGTGCCGATCGGCGTGCAGCGGCACGGCGGGCCTTTGAACGTGGCATCGACTGCATCCTTAAATGTCAGATCAACGTGAACGGCAAGCTCACCGTTTGGTGCGCCCAGCATGATGAGAAAGATTACCGGCCGCGCCCGGGCCGAACCTTTGAGCTGGTCAGCCTCAGCGGCGCGGAGTCGGTGGGTATCGTACGACTGCTGATGAGCCTGGAGAAGCCGAGTCCTGAAGTGGTCCAGGCCGTGGAAAGTGCGATCGCCTGGTTCGAGTCCGTCCAGCTCAAGGGAATCCGTGTCGTCTTGGAGAAAGATGACAAATCGCCTAAAGGAATAAACAAAGTAGTTATCAAAGACCCTTCGGCACCGCCGATGTGGGCACGCTTTTATGAGATCGGCACCAACAAGCCGATCTTCGCCGATCGCGACGGCGTGGTCAAATACAACTTGGCCGACATCGGTTACGAGCGGCGCAACGGCTACGCCTGGCTGGGCTACTGGCCACGAAAACTGCTGGACCAAGAATACCCGGCCTGGAAAAAGAAACACGTAAAGTCCGAGCCGCGACCGTAAGGGAACGGTTGACGAGATCAGCCCGGAGATGCCGTCGTGGAACACGCCTACCAACGCCGACCTGTTGATGTTGCTCTTCCTGCTCATGGCGTTTTCGTGCTGGAAAGCTATCACGCCCCTGATTTCCGCATGACCGCCCAGTGCCACGATTTCCTGGAAATCTTCTACGTCCTCAAGGGCACGGGGATATTCCGCATCGATGGGCAACGGCACTCGGCCCGCCACGGCGACATCCTCATCGTGCCGGCCCGGCATGTCCACGTCATCGAGGATGATCCGACCGAGCCATTGGCGTTGTACGGTATCTGCATCGCTCCGCTGGTGTGGCAGCATGAGCCGGCACTGTTGGAGCATTTGCCGGCCGGACGGTTGCCGGCCAGCAAACTGTTGGCGGCGCGGGTACGATCCGATTTGCGGCAACTGTTGTTCGAACAGACGCAAGCGCGGCCGGGACGATGTACCCTGATCCTGGGATTGGCGCTGCAATTGCTGGCGCGCTTGGCGCGGAGCAACCTGGATGCGGCCTCGCCTGCCTCCGTAGCCAACGTCTCGATTTCGGACCATCGTCAGGCAGTGGCGCGCTACATCGCCGATCTGTCGCATCGCTTTTTCGAGGACACAGATCTAGACCATGTGGCAGCCGAGTTAGGCATGAGCCGGCGGCGCTTTACGCACCTGTTTCGCCTGGCCGCCGGCGCCTCGTGGAATGTCTATCTGACGCGGCTCCGCATGGATTACGCCTGTCAGCTCCTCCGCGATACCTCACGTAGCATCCCCGCCATCGCTTTCGAGACCGGCTACGAAGATCTGTCGAGCTTCTATCGCGCCTTCAAACGGGAAAAAGGACTGCCGCCGCGCGCCTGGCGTGAGCAATACACCAACCGAAAAGCGAGACGTTGAGAGCATTGCCCGATTCGCAAATTCCGATTGCCTGATTTGCCAAGACAGCACCAGCGGCAAACGTTACCCTATCTGCTAGTATTCTTGACTCGAAATAGGTCCAAATTGACGGCGCAAGGCGAACGACGGGCGGATGCTGACTGTTCGCCAAAGCAAAGGGCGTATCCGAGCGCGGCGCTGTTCGGCCCGCGCCGTGACATTGTTGTCTACTTTCGTGCTTCTTGGGAGGTGCCTCGATCATGAAATTGTCCACTCATACTCCGCGATCCTGTCGCGGATTTACCTTGATCGAATTGCTGGTGGTGATTGCTATCATTGCCATCCTGATTGGTCTGCTCTTGCCGGCGGTGCAGAAAGTGCGCGAAGCCGCCGCACGCGCGCAATGCCAGAACAACCTTAAGCAACTCGGCTTGGCCGTGCATAACTGCAACGATACCTATGCCAAATTGCCGCCTGCTTGCGGCTGGTTCAACTCTACCAATACACCGCAGAATAACTCCAGCTATGGCACGGTTCTCGTCCACCTGCTACCTTTCCTCGAACAACAAAACCTTTATAATCTCTCGCTGACGAGCTACAATGGCGTCACCGCCTATATGCCTTGTCTGGTCTCCGCCGTGTATTCCACGCCGGTCAAGGTCTTTCAATGTCCTTCCGATCCCAGCATGAGCAATGGCTATCCCCAAGGCATGAGCGAAGGCGGCTCCTCCTATTGTGGCAATTTTCTGGCCTTCGGAACTGTTGGGGACTTGCTCACGGGAAAGGGCTGGAACTGGTTCGGCGCTAATCGCATTCCGGCGACTTTTAGCGATGGCACCAGCAACACCATTATCTTCACGGAGAAATACGCCCGCTGTGAATATCCGCCCGCCAAGCGGACCGGCGGCGGCAACATGTGGACACATAACAACTACAATTCAGGACAATCCTGGTGGTCGATCACCATGACCCCGGATTTCCTCAAATACAATCCACAATGCTATGGCCCGCAACCAGGCAACCTGTTCCAACTCGGTCCCAAGCCGTTCATGGGCACGGGCGGCATCTGTGATTTTTCCCGCGCCTCTACCGGGCACACTGGCGGCATTAATGTCGGCCTGACCGATGGTAGCGTCCGCATCGTCGCCCAGGGGGTTTCTTATCTAACGTGGTGGTATGCCTTCACGCCCAACGGCGGCGAGCCGATGCCTGCCGACTGGTAACACGGCAAAACGCAAGCGAGGAGTGAGGAGAGGTTTTTTCCTCCTCACTCCGCACTCCTCACTTTGTATAATCGGCGGGATGATTGATCTCTCTGTCACGCTGGGCCGTTTGCATCTGAAAAACCCGGTCCTCGCTGCTTCGGGCACGTTTGGCTACGCGCGCGAAATGGCCGCTGCCGTGGACTTCGCCTGCCTGGGGGGCATTGTGCCCAAGACGGTGACACGCCATCCGCGCGCGGGCAATACGCCGCCGCGCACCGTCGAGACCGCTTGCGGCATGCTCAACGCCATCGGCTTGGATAACGACGGCATCGAGTATTTCTTGCATCATCACCTACCCTATCTGCGCACCTTACCTACCGCAATTATCGCTAATATTGCCGGCGAGAACGAGGACGATTTCGTGGACATGGCCGCTACGCTCGGCCGTGAAGAGGGATTGGCGGGCATTGAGCTGAACCTGTCGTGTCCGAACGTGGCCGGCGGCATTGACTTCGCCATCGACGCTGAGCTGACCCATCGCGTCGTTACGCGCGTGCGGACCGTTTGTCCGCTGCCAATTGTGGCCAAGCTGACTCCCAATGTGACGAACATCGTGCCGATCGCTCGCGCCGCCGCAGAGGCCGGAGCGGATGCGTTGTCGCTGGTGAACACGTTTGTGGGCATGGCCGTCGATTGGCGGCGGCGCCGGCCGGTCCTCGGCAACGTCACCGGCGGGCTGAGCGGCCCAGCTATTAAGCCGCTGGCCCTGCGGCTGGTGTGGCAAGTGGCGCGGCAAGTATGCGTGCCGATCATCGGCATCGGCGGCATCGCCACGATCGATGACGTGATGGAATTCCTCGTCGCCGGCGCCAGCGCTGTGCAGCTAGGCACTGTCCATTTCTACGACCCGACGGCATCGATGCGTATAGCGCGACAGCTGCCGGAGGCGTTGGCGCAACTCGGGGCCAACAGCATCCGCGAGATTGTAGGGACATTGGGCAGCCTTACGTAACCGAAAAAACAAGGAGGTCTCGGAGGACTGCCGTTCGCCCCTGGGGCAAAATGAGGCGCTTTTCGCAAAATGCTACAATCCCCTGTGCTAAAACGACGCAGTCTCCCTTTGTAGCGAAATTGCACAGCGAAGCAGAATGAAGATTAGTCGAGAATGGGTTGCGCGTAACCCCAAAGGAAGAAATAAGTTAGGATAACACGACCAAGATGAAGAGCGGACATGACGTCAATTGGCACGTCAGTTGCTTCACTCTAAAGACGGAAGGTTGGTTGCGAGTCCCAACCTTTCAGTCAGAAATGACTTCCCACATATTCACACCTCCCACCTGTGGCACGGGGATTAACTGATTTGCGAGTCTCAGTTAAACCCCGTGCCAACACCTCTCTTTTTTAACATCTTCATCATTTTTTCGCAAGCAAAAAACGCGCGCGAAACGCTTTTTTCGATAAACTTTCACTGGAACAGTTGGGGCGCGAAATCGTTTAGATAGCGCCGCCAGTTGATCCAGGTGTGGCCGCCGCCGCTGATGTGGAACTTATGCTGGATGCTGTGTTTTTTCAGTAGTTCGTCCAGGTTCTTGGAGCCGGCCAACAAGAAATCCTGATCGCCCACACTGATCGAGAACAATTTCACGGTCTGGTTGACCTTGTCGGCGCTCTCGAAGAAGGTAGCGTTGCGTTTCTCGAACTCTTGGGGATCGCCGAAGATGGCGGCGCTCCAAACGCCGACGTAGCCGAACTGATCGGGATGACGGGTGACGACGGCCAAGGTCTGCCCACCGCCCATCGACAATCCGGCCAAGGCCCGGTTCGCCGCCCCCGTCCGCACACGGAAGCGTTTTTCCACCTGCGGAATAATGTCCTGGAGCAATTCCTTGACAAACAGCCCCTGAAACTCGGCCATTCTTTTGGCGAAGTCGGAAGGCGGCGGAGCGCCGGGCGCCCGGCGTGGCAAGTTCCGCGGCCGCGGCAGGCTGCCGTTAGGCATGACGACAAGCATCGGCTTGGCCTTCTTCTGGGCGATCAGATTGTCGAGGATGAAACCGGCCCGGCCGATGGTGCTCCAGCCCGAATCCTCATCGCCGCTGCCATGCAGCAGATAAAATACAGGATAACGCTCCGAATTGTCCTCATAACCAGGCGGCGTATAGACGTGCATGCGCCGCTGTGTATTCAATGTCGCCGAGTGATACCAGACCTGGCGCACCTCGCCGTGCGGAACCTCTTTGAGGTCTTCAAAGTCGGCTTCTTTCCCGGGAACGAAGACCATGCTGTCCACACTGGAAATGCCCGGTTTGATGACGCTGTTCTTGGGATCCACGGTCTTCACGCCATCGACCGAGAAGTGGTAGCTGTAGAAATCGGGCGTGAGCGGGCCGACCGTGACAGACCAAACGCCTTTGTCATCCTTGGTCATTTTTGCAGGGGGGCCAAAATCTCCGGCGACCGTTACTTCGGATGCCTTGGGAGCATAGAGCCGAAACGTCACTCGATGGTCAGCCAGAACCTCCGGCGAGACCAGAGCATCGTTCGGTGTCGGTTCCCGCCGCGGTCGCTGGGCCGCTGAGCGCGGCGCCGATGCCAGCAAAAGCAGGCCGAGGACCATACTTGCTCCTGCCAACTGTTGTCGCGTCATGTTGATGTCTCCCTTTGTAATTGGGCCTGATACGCCTCATATACCTCCTGGGTATAGCAGACAACGAGAACGCTTTCCACCTTTTTGTTCCGTTCGAGGAAGTGTTGGATTTCTGTCAAGGCGATGGCAGCGGCGCGGTCAATGGGGAAGCCATAGGCGCCGCAGCTGATAGCGGGAAAAGCGATCGAGCGCAGGCCGTGCTCCTCCAGCAGACGGAAACAATTGCGATAGCACTGAGCCAGCAAGTCCTCCTCGCCATGCTGGCCGCCCTGCCAAACAGGGCCGACGGTGTGAATAACATGCTTGGCGGGGAGACGATAGCCGCGCGTGATCTTGGCCTGTCCTACGGGACAGCCGCCCAGAGTGCGGCACTCTTGAAGCAACTCCGGACCGGCGGCGCGATGAATGGCGCCATCGACGCCGCCACCGCCCAACAGCGACGAATTGGCCGCATTGACAAGGGCATCGACCTGTTGCTGGGTGATATCGCCTTTGAGAACAGCGAAACGGGGATCAGAAATCATGGGTGTTCCTCCTTTGTTTGGTGGGCACGCGGGCCGCGCACCTACGTAGCACAACCAGAATACCACACCGTCTTGCACGCCGATTTTACGGCCCCCGTGGCGATCTGCCAACCACGCTCCACGTATGTCAAGTAGTTCATGCGATGCAGCAGAAGGGCGGTTTGTGTTTTTAATGTCTTGAGGCAGCGGACTGCAAAGTACGCAAATACCACAATTTTTCAGCTACCTACCCTCTTTCTCAAGATTATCCAGATTGCCTTTGACTCCCAAACCGCCAACAGATAACTTAAAGGGAAGGCTCGCCGGCTTTCCGCACGCAGCGACCGCAATGAGGCCA
This sequence comes from Planctomycetota bacterium, assembly GCA_021325115.1. Taxonomy (GTDB): domain Bacteria; phylum Planctomycetota; class Planctomycetia; order Gemmatales; family Gemmataceae; genus JAJPHU01. The sequence continues at coordinate 35,763 of JAJPHU010000136.1, forward strand.
TAGCTCAAGCGGAGGCCGGACATTTCTGGTTCACCGTGAGGAGGATCGTGCGATGTACACCCTTGTGTTGGCAGCGTTTCTCACCACCGGGAACACCGTCCCGGATTGGGGCTGTCGCGGCGGATGCCACGGCTGCTGGGGCGGTTGTCGCGGCTGCTGGGGCGGCTGCTATGGTTGCTGGGGCGGCTGTTACGGCTGCTGGGGCGGCTGCTATGGTTGCTGGGGCGGCTGGGGAATTTCCTACGGCTGCTGGGGCGGCTGTTGGGGTTGTTATGGCTGCGGGGGCGGCTGCTTTGGCTGCGGCGGCGGTTGCCTCGGCATGGCGACCCTGTCGGGCGGCGGCGCTGGTGCGGGCAGTGGCGCAGCCAGAGGCAGCGCCGGTGCTCAGGGAGGAGGCGCTTCGACAGAAACGGCGCAGACACTTCAGGACTTGAAAAAGTCTGTCGAGGAACTGAAGAAAGAACAGAGCCAAATTCGCATCGATGCCTTGAAGCTCACTGCCGAAGAACTGAAACGCAAGGAGACCGATCAGAAGATCGATGAGCTTCGAAGAGACATCAATGAGTTGAGACGCCGGCTGCCGCCGGTTGTACCGGCACCGCCGCCCAAATCGCAGCTGGAATCGCCGAACCCGCAGCCGGCCCACGTCACCGTTCGCTTACCGGCGGATGCTCGGCTGACGGTCCACGGCATCGATTGCCCTTTAACTTCCAGTACGCGCACCTTCGACACCCCCGCGCTGACGCCGGGGCAGAAGTATTACTACCTCCTCAAAGCGGAGGTCGTGCGCAACGGGCGAACGATTGCCCAAACCCGGCGCGTCGAGTTCCGATCTGGAGAAAGCGTGACCGTCTCCTTCGAGGATCTCGGAGCGAACCTGGTCACGGTGCGATGAGCTTAGAATTAACCGAAAGGCCTGCAAGGCATGCTGTCCGCGTGCTGAGATATAAGCCTGCGGACCGTGTGCCTGGCAGGCCTTTCAGTTAACTCTTATCCCCGCCGTGCCCGGGAGAGCGGTTAACTGCTCTCTTGTGGCCGCGGCCCGGCTTTATCCGGCACTTCTCGGCATATCAATTGCAATTGTTCTTCGGAAGAAGGATCGCTTTGGTCCATCACTCCGCAGAGTGGTGGGGAGAGATTTTTCGTTCACAGCGAGGAGGTGTCGGCACATGTATTCTATCGTCTTGGCAATGGCTCTCGCCCCCGGCAATGCCGCGCTGGCCGCGGACATTGAAACGGACATCAGAGATCTAAAAAGATCGGTTGCGGAGCTGAGAAAAGAACAAGAGCAAACGCGGATCGATGAATTGAAGCAAGTCATTAGCAGGCTGAGACAGCAGGTCACCGATGACAAGCTGGATGAACTCCGTCGCGATGTCCTCGCCCTCCGGCATGCAGAGGCGGTATACCATGCCTACCATACCGCAGCGATGGTGTTGCCTATGCCAGCCGCCGAGAAAACCGTCCGCCGAGCTACGATCGCCGTGGAGATTCCGGCGGGGGCTACTTTCGTCGTCAACAATCAGGAAGTTCCTGTTCCCCCGGTGAGTCCGACGTTCATCACGCCGCCGCTGGAACCGGGCAAGGATTATTTCTATGACTGCAAGGTCACGGTAAAAAAAGATGGCAAGGATGTTACCAAGGCCAAGCGCATCAAGGTCCGCGCCGGCGAAGTGGTTCATATCAACTACGAAGACATGGAGTCGCATTGAAGCTGCCCCGACGAGTCGGAAATGAAAGCGACGGCAGGTTATCCGCCGCTTACATTTCCGGATCGTCTGCTTTGTCTGCCGGGTATCGGCAAGTGACGGTGGTGGTGATGCCGCCGCGCGGCGTGAAAGCGCCGACGATACGGCAACGAATCGGTCGGCACGCCGTCACGAAATCATCGAGCAGGCGATTGACGAGTGCTTCGTAAAATACGCCCAGATTGCGGTAGCGCTGAAGATAGAGCTTAAGCGATTTTAGCTCGACGCACAGAGGGCCAGGCGTGTAGGTGAAAGTGAGGGTGCCAAAGTCGGGCTGGCCGGTCTTGGGACAAAGACTGGTAAACTCGGGGCAAACGATTTCGATAGTATAGTCGCGTCCGGGCTGGGGATTGGGAAAGGTTTCCAGCTGCTGGGCGGACGGGGCTTCAACGGCAGACACAGTTGCACCTCAGGACCATTGCAGAAGAGCCAAGAAAAAACCCCGCCGTGCTTTGACAACACGGCGGGGTTTGCTTTGTCAAGTCGGCGTCGTCGTCCAAAGCAAGAATGTGAACATGTTTGGGTTGCCGTCCCTCCCGTGAGAGGAGGTCCGGAGAATCGAATCCTTAGAAAGGAGGTGATCCAACCGCAGGTTCCCCTACGGTTACCTTGTTACGACTTAGTCCCAA
>JAJPHU010000332.1 GCA_021325115.1 Planctomycetota bacterium
AGGAGCGGAACCCGCGTGTGAGCGAAACGATGGTATATGTGGCGATGATTCATCTAATGCTCCGGCGGCTACGACCCGCGTGAACGATAAGGAAACCCCCATTTGCAAACACGCTCTTACTCTATGGTTTGGTCCGCCAGTACGAATCCCTTCCCCGGACGCGACCCAAGAATTGAGCGAAGCTATCGAACAGCGAGTAGGTCACGGGCGTCACCAACAGCGCCAGTAGCAGACTGAGCATCTGGCCGCCGATGACGACCTTGGCCATGCTCGCCCGCGCTCCCGCCCCCGGCCCCTGGCCCAAAGCGATGGGAACCATCGCCGCGATCAGCATTACTGTCGTCATCAGGATGGGTCGCAAGCGTGTATGGTTCGCTTCCAGAATGGCGGCTTCGCGCTCCATGCCAGCGCGGCGCAGCTCATTCGACTTGTCCACTTGCAGGATACCGTTCTTCTTGACGATGCCGATGAGCATGAACAGGCCGAACATCGCATACAGGTCCATCGGCTGGCGGAACAGCAACAGCGATAACAAACCAAAGGGGATGGTCACGGGCAGAGCAGCCAGGATGCTGACCGGGTGCAGCCAGTTCTCGAACTGGGCCGCCAGAATCAGGTACATGAACAGGATGCTGAGTACAAAGGCGATCAGGAAGTTGTAGCCGGTTTCGCCCAGCATCTTGGCCTGACCGCCAAACACGGCCTCATACTGCGGCGGCAGGTTCATTTCCTGGATAATGGCCCGCGCATGTTGCACGGCATCGTTGAGGGAAACCTTATCGGGGTTGGCCAGCAGCGTGACTGCGCGCTGGCGGTTGAAACGATCAATCTGGCTGGGGCCGCGTGCCTCGTTCAAGCGCGCCAGGCTGGCGAGTTGGATCGGCCCGGCGGAAGGCGAGGGGATTGTTAACCTGTCCAACCCCTGTGACGTGGCCCGAAACGGTCTGTCAGCCCGCAGCCATACGTCATACTGCTCTGTCCCTTCTTTGTAGCGCGATACAGGTTGGCCGCCTACCAGGACGCTCAGCGTGTTGGCGATGGTTTGCACAGGAATGCCCAGATCGCTGGCCCGCTCGCGGTCGATAGCCACCTGGACCTCCGGTTTGCGGAGTGATAACGTAGAGTCCACGTCCACCAGGCCCGGAATTTGTCGAAGTTTTTCTTTCAGCGTGTTGGAATATTCTTCCAGTTTGCCCAGGTCGGGCCCGAGAAGATTGAGCTGGAAAATGCGGCTATCCTGTCCGGTCCCGCCAATGGCGGATACGTCGGAGACGGCACAGCGCAGGTCCGGATATTCCGCAAGGATGTTGCGGGCGCGTTCCATCACCTCGAACTGCGTATAGCCGCGCTTCTCCAGATCCTTGAGTCGCAAGTAGATGGAGCCGCGCGTCACGTCGCCTTGGCCCTTGCCGGCAGAACCGTTGTTCTCGCCAATCACCGTGAAACGCTTCACCACACCCGGCAGAGCGGCCAAGCGCTGCTCGATTTCCCCGATCACCTGATCCGTTCGCTCCAGGGTGTAGCCTTCGGGCGTGATGTAGTGGACCTCGAACTCGCTCTGGTCGTCGCGCGGCACCAAGTTGACGCCCATTATGGCGGCGATAGGGCCGGTCGAAAAGACTACCAGCACGCACAAGACTACCATGAGGAAGCGGTGCCGCATCGCCCAGCGCAGTGCCAAACCGTAAAAGCCGTCCACCCCCCGGTAGACCCAACCCGACTTCGACCTGGCATGGCCCGTCTCAGATGGATCGAGTTTGAGGAAGCGCGAACAGAGCATCGGTGTCAGGGTAAATGACACAAATAAACTCATGAGAATGGCGAAGGCCACAGTCAGCCCGAAGCTGCTGAAAAAGCGGCCGACCATACCGCCCATAAAAGCGACTGGCAAAAAAATCACTACCAGTGACAAGCTCGTCGCCATCACGGCCAGGCCGATCTCCTGGGTGCCGTCGCGCGCGGCAGTCAGGGCATCCTTGCCGAACTCCTCCATGTGGCGAAAGATGTTCTCATGCACCACCACGGCATCATCAATGACGATGCCGATAGCCAGGATCAGGGCCAACATAGTGATGTTGTTGAGTGTAAAGCCCATGTACCACATGAACAGGAACGTCGGCACGATAGAGGTGGGAATTGCCAGCGTGGCGATCACGGTGGTCCGCCAATCGCGGATGAACAGCAGGATGGTCAACGATACCAGCACGCCGGCCAGCAGCAAGTGAAACTTAACCTCCTCCATCGACAAGCGAACGAAACGCGATTGGTCCTGCGTAATGTCGATGCGGATGTCGGCCGGCAGCGTTTTGCTGATCTTGGCCAGACGGTCCTGAACAGCGTCGGAAATCTGCACGGTGTTGGTGCCGGACTGTTTCTGCACAAACAGACTGACGGCGGCTTGCCCATCCAGGCGCGTCAGGCCGCGCGGCTCCTCGATGGAATCTTCGGCCCGGCCGATGTCCTGGATACGAATCGGGTAGCCCTTGCGGTTGGCGACAATGAGGTCATTGAATTGCGGCGCGGCCTGGATGCGGCCCAGCGTTCGGAGGACCAACTCCCGCGATCCTTGCTGGACAATGCCGCCCGGTACTTCCAGGTTTTGCGTCAACAGCGCTTGGCGAACGTCCTCGACAGACAGGCCAAAGGCCGACAGACGATCCGTGTTGACGATGATGTTGATGGCGCGGTTTCGGCCTCCGGACAGGCTCACCGAGCCGACTCCGGAGACCGTTTGCAGAGGCTCCTGGATCTGGTGCTTGGCGATTTCGGTGATCTCACGCACGTCACGCCGCCCGGAAATTACAATCGTCATGATCGGTGAAGCATCCAGGTCGAACTTGTTGACCACGGGCGGGTCCATGCCCTGCGGCAAGTCTTTGATGATGGCCGACACCTTGTCGCGCACTTCCTGGGCGGCCACATCGCCGTTCTTCTCCAGCACAAACTGCACCGTGACGGTACTGACGCCTTCGCGTGTCGTTGAGCGCAGCTCATCCACGCCGGAGACCGAGTTGACGGCTTCCTCAATGGGTTTGGTGACTGTCGTTTCCAGTTCCTCGGCGCTGGCGCCCGGCAGATGAGCCATCACAGTCACCACCGGGAAATCCACCTTGGGGAACAGGTCCACGCCCAACTTGAAATAAGAGACTAAACCCAGCACCACCGGGGCAGAAACGAGTACCCAGGTAAAGATCGGCCGACGAATACAAATTTCAGATATATTCACCAGATATATCCTCTATATCGGTGCAAGAAGCGGACGGTCAATCGGTTAGCTGCAATACGGCTAATCGATTAATCGTCTGTCTCATGCATCACTTCAAGGGACAGCGCACGGCAACGGGAGTGCCATCCGCGAGGGCCGTCTGGCCGCTGGTGATAACCTGCGCGCCGCGAGGCAGGGCCGTGCCAGGGAGGATCTCAACCCACTCTGTGTTCTGCATTCCCAGCGCTACCCGCACTTCTTTGGCACGTCCATTTTCGATCACGAAGACTTTCGTGACACCCGCAAAAGTGGTCAGTGCTTCAAGCGACACGGTGGCGACTTCACTGTCGTGTCGGGTAAAGATCGCGGCTTTGGCGAAACTGCCCGGTTTGAGCTTGCCCTCGGGGTTGGGCACCTCGATTTCCACCTGAAAAGTTCGGTTAACCGGATCGACAGTGGGATTGATGCGCACTACGAGGCCAATAAAAGGCTGAGAGTGTGCGGCCGTGGCCACCTCAACGCGTTGACCGCGTTGGATCTCGTTGCTGTAGCGCTCGGGGACCAAGACGCGCAGTTTCAACATCCGATTGATCACCAGCCTGTATACTTCCGTGCCACTGCGCACGAAACTCCCTTCCGAGACCGAACGTTGCGACACCACATACGTCACATCCCCCTCCATGCCAGGCACTCGCTGCAAGGGCACCGGAACTTTGATGGTCATGTCCTGGAGTTGCTGGCGGGCGATGGCCAGCCCATCGCGCTTCATCTCCGCAGTTGCCACCAAAGAGCGGGCCATCAAGATTTGCTGGCGATATTCGGCCTCGGCAGCGCGGTAGTCGGCGGTCTTGTCGGTTAATTCCTCAGTCGTGACAGCGCCATTGCGCGCCAGGGTGCAGATGCGGTCGTAACGGAGCTTCGCATTGTGCAATCGCTCGCGCGCCTGCATCACGGCCGGCAGGCGCTCCACGTCGAATTTCGGTCCTACTGGCAATTCGTCAACACCGAGCTTCGCCAAATCGACGCGGAGGGATTTCTCGGCCTGACTCAGAAGCAATTCGTAGTCGGTGGGATCGAACTCTACGAGCAGGTCTCCTGGCTTGACGCAATCGGAGACATCGTGGTGAATCTTGCGCACCCGGCCGTCTACCTTGGCGGCAATCGCTACCTCTTCATAGCCGTAGAGTGTCCCGATCACCTCGACGCGGCGTTGCACAGATCGGTATGTTATGGGCTCCACGGTCACCAGGACTGTGTCCGGATCGCGCGGACTTGTTCCGGTCTCCGGGGGCAACGTTTCCTTCTCTGGACGGCCCAGACGTTCGCCGAGAAACGCCCCGCTTCCCCCTAAGATAAAGAGGACCACCAAAGCCCCGAACAGCTTGCCCCGCCAAGTAGGTTTCGGTACTGCCCGATCGATTCGTGTAGGGGCCGTGCTCAGAGGGCGAGTCGGCGTCGTCGCTGAGGGAAAAGCGGTTTCTTGAGTGAGAGTCGGCGGAGACAACGTTTTATCCATGTTTCCTTTCCCTTTGGAAATGGCTCAAGCCGTGGAAACCATCTGACGTATCGGAGAGCGCCCCGCGCGAGCGATCTTGCGGAACAGCACCATAAAGATTTCCTGTTCCTCTTCGGTGAGCGCGCCAAGCATCGTGCGGAACAACTGCAAATGCATTTCTTTCAAAGACTGATAGACCTCGCGGCCTGCATCTGTTAATTCCACACGGACGACTCGCCGGTCTTCCTCCGATCGATGGCGATGCACCAGTTCCTTTTGCTCCAGACTGTCGGCGATGCTGGTCATGGAATTAACAGCGACGGCGAGGTATTCCGCCAATTCACGCATCATTCGCGGTCCTTTGTTGCCGAGGAACTCAACCACGCGCAACTCCTGCATGTTCAGATCCGCGTGAGGTCCGTTGGCAGCCGCCGCATTGACACCCTGGAACTGTTTCAAAATGTCCTGAACCAACTCTTGCAAATCGGCAGCACGGCGATTGCGAGCGGACATAGTGCGCTCCTTGAAATATTCGATTTTAGAACAATCTGACTATAGAAGGATATACGCGACTGTCAAGGGCATTCCTGTCTCCTCCTGAACCTTGGCCTTCCCCTGGGGGCAGCAGCGCGATATACATCCGCCGTGGAGGTGGAGCATGAGGCGGATCGGCTTGATCGCCGTGTTGGCGTTGCTGGTCTCGGCCTGTGCGCCGGCGCTCTCCGAGCGTGTCCGCCAGTACAACGACCTCGGCGTCCAGAATTTCCAGAAGGGCGAATTCGACCGCGCCCGCGCCGATTTCCAGGCTGCTCTCGCTCTCCGGCCTAACAATTCTGCGCTACTTTACAACCTCGGCCAATGTTACGACCACCTCGGCCAAAGTGAACAAGCGGAGAAATACTATCGTCTTTGTCTGCAACAGCAGCCTAACGACGCCGACTGCCGCCATGCCCTGAACTTGCTACTCGTGCAGAATGGCCGTCTGGCCGAAGCCCGGCAGATGGTGCAGGACTGGCTGGCGCGCGAACCAAAACTGTCTGCCGCCTATGCTGAAGACGGCTGGCTGTTCCAGCGTCAGGGCGATCCGATCAGCGCCATCAAACGTTATCAACAGGCCATCTATTACGATCCGCATAATACCCTGGCGCTCATCGAAATGGGCCGAATTTACGAAGAAGAGTTGAATCTGCCCAGTCGGGCCTTGAAACTCTATCTGACGGCTCTGGATTACGATCCGCGCCAGCCGGACCTGGTCAAGCACGTCAATCAGTTGCGTACGCGCGGGGTCGGCCCTCCGCACCCGGAATCATAAAACGATACGGAAAGGGAGGACGCACCATGCGACCGATTTATCATTTGGTTCCTCGCTGCGTCTGGGAGGAGAACCCCGATCAGCCGTACTGTCCCGATTCGCTGGCGCGTGAGGGATTCATTCACTGCTCCTTTGCTGAGCAAGTGGCGTGGGCAGCGAATCGTTTCTATGCCGAGATCGTGGATTTGCTGCTTCTGCACATCGATACGGAGCGCTTGACCAGTCCTTTGCGCGAGGAAGCCTGCGATACGGGAGAAATCTTCCCGCACATCTACGGCCCTCTGAATCGAGAGGCCGTGGTGGCAGCGGAAGTGCTGACACGCGGACCGGATGGCTGGCAATATATAGGGGGATGAGACGGTGGCGGAGTTTGGAACGGGGCCTGGCGGCGTATTTTGCTTTTACAACCACGAGCGGCCCCACCAGGCGTTGGGCTACCGAACTCCTGCCGAGGTACATGTCGGAGAGGGCCGAAAGCCGTCAAGGAGTAGGTAAAAATCGGGTGTTTTTGGTCTTGACAACGGAGTCCACTTCAGAGTTACAAAGGAAAGATCGAACGTCCGAGAATTCAGCCTCTGGTGGGTTGTGAGCGCCTACACGGATTTCTCATCAGGTAAGTGATCCAGCATGCGACCGAAAAGGCAATCAGCGAGCGAAAAATCCTATGAAAGTCTCACCGACCTTGGCCATCATCCTGACGCTAATGTCCTTCTCCCTGCCCGCTTGCCACATGGATACGGAGGGAAAGGAACAGTCCCACCAAGAGCACCATAAGATCGTGGTCACCAGCCCCAAGGCAAAGGACGTCGTCATCACCCAGCCCTATGTCTGCCAGATCCGCTCGAAGCAACATATCGAGGTCCGTGCCTTGGTAGATGGATATCTCGAGGAGATCTTGATCCAGGAGGGCCAGGCAGTGAAAAAGGGCGACGTGATGTTCAAGATCAATCCTATTCTTTACCAGGCAAAGTACGAAGCCGCGAAGGCCGAATACGAGCGCGCGGAATTGGAATACAATTACACGAAGAGTCTGAGCGAGAAGAATGCGGTCTCTCAGAACGAGGTGGCACTGTACAAGGCCAAGGTCTTGGCGAAGAAAGCGGAAATGGTAAAGGCCGAGGCCGAATTGAAGTTTACCGACATCAGAGCGCCGTTCGACGGCATCGTCGATCGCCAGCACGAGCAGCGGGGCAGTCTGATCAAGGAGAGGGACATCCTCACGACCTTGTCCGATAACAGCGTGATGTGGGTTTATTTCAACGTGCCCGAAGTTCGCTACCTCGAATACATGGCCCACGTCCGTCAGGCTGAGGAAGCCCCTCGAATCGAACTCAAACTGGCTGACGGCAGCAAGTTCCCATATCTCGCTACCACCATCACCATCGAGGCCCAGTTCAACAACGAGACCGGGAACATCCCCTTCCGCGCGGATTTTCCGAACCCACGCGGCCTGCTGCGTCACGGTCAGACCGGCACCGTGTTGATCCACCAGAGGTTGAAAAACGCCATCGCCATCCCTCAGCGGGCCACCTTCGAGATTTTGGACAAGCAATACGTTTGGGTCGTCGGCGCAGAGGACGTGGTGCATCAGCGCCTGATCACCATCGAGCACGAATTGGAGGACATTTTTGTCATCAAGAGCGGACTGGACGTGAAAGACAAGATCGTTCTGGAAGGGGTCCGGGAGGTCCGCGACGGCGACAAGGTGGAATACGAGTTTCGTCTTCCGGAAGAGATCCTCGACAAGCAAAAAAATCACGCGGAATAGCAAGCGCTTACCGACACTTGCCGATACGGAACTCGACAAGATTATCTCAGGACATGTTACATGTTCGCAAAGATTCTCTCCAGACCGGCGTTGGCGATCGTCATCTCAATCCTCCTCTTGTTCCTGGGGATGCTGGGGATCAAGACCCTTCCGATCGAACAGTTCCCCTCCATCGCGCCGCCGACGGTGATGGTCTCTATTTCTTATCCCGGCGCCAGCGCCAATGTCCTGGTCGATTCGGTCCTGGTTCCGTTGGAGATGTCCATTAACGGCGTCCAGGACATGCGTTACATGACCTCCGCTGCCACCAGTGCCGGTGAGGCAGCGATCATAATTTACTTCGAGCCGGGCACCGATCCCAATATCAACGTCGTGAACGTGCAAAACCGGGTCAACCCTGTGCTGTTCCAGCTCCCGCCCTTGGTGGTGCGGGAAGGGATCATCGTCAGCCAAGTCGTGCCGAGTATGCTGATGTACGTGAACATTTACAGTACGGATCCCAACGCCGACCAGAAAGAGCTTTTCAACTTTGCCCAGGTCTACGTCATGCCCCGGCTTCGACGGATCCATGGCATGGGTCTGCCCCGGAACCTCGGCAACCGCATCTTCGCCATGCGGGTCTGGCTGGATATCGATCGCATGCGCGCCTACAAGGTAGGCGTCGAGGACGTCATGAAAGCCCTGTCAGAACAGAGCATAATTGGTTCTCCCGGACGCCTCGGCCAAGCTACGGGCAAGACGTCGCAATCGCGCGAATATGTCCTGACCTATATCGGGCGCTATGACAAGCCGGAGCAGTATGCCAACATCATTTTGAGGGCCAATGCCGAGGGAGAGATCCTGCGGCTTAAGGACGTCGCCCAAGTCGAATTGGGGCCTCAATTCTTCGATATTTACTCGGACATCAACGGACATCCCGCGGCATCCATCATTCTCAAGCAGTCTCCCGGCTCCAACGCCGCCGAGGTCATTGAGGACATCAAGAAAGAACTGGAACAGATCAAGAAAGAATCATTCCCTCCCGGCATGGATTACGAACTCGCTTACGACGTTTCCAAATTTCTGGAGGCCTCTATCGAAAAAGTGCTGCACACCCTGCTCGAGGCGTTCCTCTTGGTGTCGTTGGTGGTCTACATGTTCCTGGGAGATTTACGGTCCACGCTGATCCCTACCCTCGCGGTCCCAGTATCCCTGATTGGGACCTTCTTTTTCCTGAAGTTGTTCGGTCTGTCGATCAACCTGATCACGCTCTTCGCGATGGTGCTGGCGATCGGCGTCGTGGTAGACGACGCGATCGTGGTAGTCGAGGCGGTGCATGCCAAGATGGCCGAGAAGCACTTATCGCCCTACCAGGCGACCAAGGAGGTCATACAGGAGATCAGCGGCGCGATCATCGCCATCACGCTGGTGATGACGGCTGTCTTCGTTCCGGTGACTTTTATACCCGGGCCGGTCGGCCAGTTCTATCGCCAGTTCGGCATCACGATGGCCACGTCCATCATCCTCTCCGGTCTGGTGGCCCTGACACTGACGCCGGTGCTCTGTGCCATGATCCTCAAGCCTCACAACCACGCCCATGCCCCAACCGACGGCCAGACGAACCATGTGAAAAAATGGCGCGGATTAGGGGGCTTTCTGCTTTACGCGGTTGGCGGGTTGCTGGTCTTGGGGGGAGTAACGTATCTGGCCTACCATCTGTGGGGGCCGATGGGCTTTCTCTTCATTCTTCTGCCTTTCGTGCGGAAGCCTTTTGACTGCGCGGTCGAGAAGATCACGGGCGGTTATGCCGCCATCCTGCGGCGTATCGTTACCCACCGCACACTGACCCTGGCCGTCGTCGGAGGCTTTGCCGCCGGCATTGTTGTGGTCAATACCCAGCTGGCGACGGGTTTTATCCCAGGCGAGGACCAAGGCATCATCTATGCTGTCCTGCAGACGCCTCCAGGCTCCACGCTCGAATACACCAACGCCAAGTCCCACGAGCTTGAGGCGATCGCCAAAGAGATCGAAGAAGTAACCTCTGTTACCTCGTTGGCCGGTTACGAAGTTCTGACCGAAGGCCGAGGCTCGAACGCGGGAACCTGTCTCATCAATCTGAAAAACTGGATCGAACGCAAGCGAACCGCACGCCAGATCATTCAAGAACTCGAGGAAAAAAGCCGCCGGATGAGCAACGTGAAACTCGAATTCTTTGAACCGCCCGCGGTCCCCGGCTTTGGCACCGCCGGCGGCATCTCCATACTCGTGCTCGACAAAACCTTCTCTGCCGACTACAAGCGACTCGGCGAAGTAACCGACACGTTCATGGATGCCCTGCGCCGACGCAAGGAAGTGACGAACTTGTTCACCTTTTACGCCGCCAACTACCCGCAGTACGAACTGATCATCAACAACGACGTGGCCATGCAGAAGGGTGTGTCAATCAAGGCAGCGATGGAAAACCTCAACATCTTTATCGGCAGCACCTGGGAGCAAGGGTTCATTCGCTTCAACCAGTTCTTCAAGGTCTTCGTCCAAGCCAAGCCGGAGTTCCGGCGCTTCCCCGAGGACTTTGACAACATATTCGTCAAGAATGATAAGGGAGAAATGGTCCCCTACTCCGCGTTCATGACACTCAAGAAGCAGCAGGGCTTGAACGAGATCAACCGCTACAACCTGTATACCTCCGCCGCTATTCAATGTGCACCTGCTCCGGGCTACAGTACCGGCCAAGCCATCCAGGCGATCAAGGAGGTCGCCGCCCAGACGCTGCCTCACGGTTATGACGTCGGCTGGGCCGGACTCTCTTACGACGAGTCCAGAAGGGGGAACGAGGCAATTTATATCTTCCTCATCGTCGTCGCCTTCGTCTATCTCGTACTGGTCGGGCAGTACGAGAGCTTTATCCTGCCGCTGGCCGTGATCCTGTCGCTGCCGATTGGTGTCTTCGGGACTTTTTTCTTCCTGCAGGCCATGGGGTTGGCCAACGACGTCTTCGCTCAGATCGGCCTGATCATGCTGGTCGGCCTGCTCGGCAAGAATGCGATCCTGATCGTCGAGTTCGCGGTGCAACGGCGCCAAGAGGGGGTGCCTCTCCACAAGGCCGCTGTCGAAGGAGGGAAATTGCGTTTCCGGCCGATTCAGATGACCTCGTTCGCCTTCATCGCCGGTCTTCTCCCGCTGGTCTTTGCCACCGGCGCCGGGGCTATCGGAAACCGTACCATTGGCACCACGGGAGTCGGCGGGATGCTCGCGGGCACCGTGATCGGTGTTTTGGTAATTCCTGGCCTTTATTACTTGTTCGGCAAGATTGCCGATGGGCGCAAACTCCTCCAGGACGAGACGGATAAACCTCTCAGTGAGACCCTCGAACCTTCCCTAATAAAGTGGCCCTGATGAGGGCGTCGTGTGAGCCGGGGAGGTTTCGGCGGAGGGCAAGGTCTGGCTCTGTGCTTTGTACCGGGGCAGCCGCTGCCGCGTAGATAGGGAAGATTGCACCTGGAAGAATTGCTATTTGCAATGGAAGGGCCGGATGCTATCAACGCCGGTACTCAGGATTGCCATATATCTCTTCCGACGCACCGGCAAGTTTCTTGTTCGGCACGATTACCGATGGGCGTAAATTCCCCAAGGACAAGATGGATGAACCGCACAGGGAGATCCTTGAACACAAAGCATGAGAAGCACGTGGTGGCGAGAGCGATCGCGTGCAGCATGCTGCTGTTGGTTCTACCGTCTTGTGGAATCCCCAAACTCCGCCAAGCCATGCCGGGACCAGACCTGCCGGCAAGCTATGCAGCCAGCTTCAATGGTCCCCCCAGCCTGGAAAACTCCTCTCAGGTTCCGATAGAAGATTTTTTCAATGATCCGAAGCTTACAAGCTTGATCTGCCAGGCTCTGGCCGGCGGCAACCTGGAACTGCGGATTCTGAATGAGGACATTCAGATCGCCCGTAATGAGGTCCTGGGACGGTCCGGGGCGTACCTTCCTTTCGTCAGTCTCGGTCTCGCCGCGGGGATGGAGAGATTCAGCCGATTCACACCTGAGGGAACCGCTGAAGAACAACTTGAGTATCTCCCCGGCAAGCACTTTCCTGGCTTGCCAGGAAATTTCCTTGCAGCCTTTTATGCCTCCTGGGAGGTGGACATCTGGAGGATGCTGAGGAACCTCAGGGACGCGGCAAAGCTGCGCTTCCTGGCCACCAATGAAGGGCGGAACTACGTCATAACTCGTCTAGTCGCAGAGATTGCCGAGAATTATTACATGCTCATGGCGCTGGACAAACGAATTGAGAACCTGGATAACATCATCGCGCTTCAGCAGCAAAGCCTCGAGATCGCCAGGGCCAGGATGGAAGCAGCCCGCAGCACTGCGCTGCCTGTCCAGCGTTTCCAGGCCGAGATTCGCAAGAACCAGAGCCAAAGACTGATCGCTCAGCAGGAGATCATCCAGGTCGAGAACCGTATCAACTTCCTCGTCGGCCGCTACCCCCAGCCGGTTGAACGCAATACGGGGGATTTCATCGATCTGAACTTGCATGCATTGAGCCTGGGAGTGCCCGCGCAGCTGCTTCTAAACCGGCCCGACATCCGCCAAGCCGAGCGCGAGTTGGCGGCTGCCGGACTTGACGTGAAGGCTGCTCGAGCCCGCTTCTTTCCTCAGTTGGCCATCGCCGGTCCTACAGGTCCAGCAGGACCATATAGCCCCATTGGCTGGCAGGCCTTCAACCCCAAATATCTGTTCTGGACCCCGGATGCCTTGCTTGTCAGTATCGCTGGGGATCTGATCACGCCGTTGATCAACAAGAGAGCGATTCGGGCCGATTACAAAACCGCCAACGCCCGGCAATTGCAGGCCGTCTACAACTACCAACGTGTCATTCTCAACGCTTTCACCGAGGTTGTCAACCGCGTGACCAAGGTGCAGAACTACAGCAGGAGCATCGAGGTTCGGAAGCAGCAAGTGACAGCGCTTGTGGCCGCAGTCGAAGTCGCCAACGATCTTTTTCGGAATGCCCGGATCGAATACATTGACGTGCTCTTCGCCCAGCGCGACCTCTGGGATGCGCGATTGGAATTGATCGAAACCAAGCAGCAGCAACTGTCGGCCATCGTCAACGTCTATCAAGCCCTCGGCGGCGGTTTGTTGGGGTGCGGTCGCGCACCTAGACATCCTCAACCTGGTCCCAGCCTCACCCAATCCCCGCAAGGCGGAAGCGATCCGTCCACGACGGAACAGCTCCCCGTCCCCCGCAAACAGCCTGAACAGCCCCCCGAGCCCAGCAAGCTGCCGACGAGCCTCCCTGCTTCGGGCGCAAAACTGGAGTAGCAAAGTGGTGATCGTGGTGGAGCTACTGGTCCGCAGAATTGGGGCTGGCACTATGGGCAGATCTGTCGGTTAGCCGCGACACACAGCAGAGCGCGAACCTGCTCTGCTGCGCGTTGCGGCTAACCAAGGAACAGTATACCAGCCCTTACGGAGAAGTCTGAGGCCGACCCGCGGCCGTTGTCTGGGTCACAGGTGAGGGAGGCGCCTGTCTCAAAGGCGGGGTAGGGATTGGCTGATTAATGTAGGAATACGTCGCCGTATAAGGCCACGTCACGATATCGCCGATAAGACTGAACGGCAGGTCTGCGGCCCAGAATAGCCTTAAGGCCGCTTGTCGATATTGCTCCGACTTGGAGTATGGCTTGCAGTAACATTCTTCATTTGCTGTCTTCTTAATGCACGACACATCTTGTCTCACTCCGCCGAAAGGGCTTGTCCCTCCCTCGTCGGGCCCCTGCCTGGCCAGGTTTGCAGCGGTTCCGCATCCCGCGATTGGCGGGCCACAGAGCAACAAAACAACGCAGATTGTGCGAAAGGCCATCTCACCGCCCTCTGGAAAGAGCCTGAGGATAACAACCGGGCACGACCAGGCAAGACCAAATGACTGTTCCGTCGGGCCGTTTGTCCACGGCCTGGATGCGTCCCTTCTGTTCGCCCCGAACAACGCATCTCGGATGTAAAGACACCTTCTGGCGAGGATTCCCGCTCTATATATTCAGTTAGAATAAGAGATGAGTACGCTTCCGGGGCGGCCCAGACTCAGAAGGAGACATGTGTATGGCCGTGGAAATCAAAGTGCCTGCCGTTGGCGAGTCGATCACGGATGGAACGATTGCGCGTTGGTTGAAAGCCAACGGCGCGGTAGTGAAAGCCAATGAGCCGGTGTGCGAAGTAGAGACCGACAAAGCGACGACGGAAGTGATGGCCCCGGCCGGCGGGCAGCTGAGCATCGCCGTTGCGGAAGGGCAGAAAGTTGCTATCGGCGCCGTCATTGACCGGATTGAAGAGGGCGTGGCGGCTTCGTCTCCTCCTGCCTCTCCGCCTGCACCCGCAGCCAAGCGCGACAGCGACACGCGCACGCCGGCAACTAAACCGCCAGCGGCCTCGGGGCCGATTTTGTCGCCGGTGGAGCGGCCCGGACAAATGTGGTCGGCCGACATCACTTACCTGCCCCTGCCGAGCGGGTTCATGTATCTGGCGGCGACACTGGACTGGTACAGCCGGTTAGTGGTGGCCTGGCGGTTGTCGAACACACTGGACGGGGCGTTCTGCCAGGAGATGCTGGGGGCGGCCCTGTCCAGCGGCAGGCCGGAGGTGTTCAACACCGACCAGGGAGTGCAGTTTACGGCGGTGGCATGGACGAGCCGGCTGGAGTCGGCCGGGGTGGCGGTGAGCATGGATGGGCGGGGCCGCTGCCTGGGCAACGTGTTTGTGGAGCGTCTGTGGCGGACGGTGAAGTACGAGGACGTATACTTGCAGGGGTATGAGACGGTGGCGGAGTTGGAACGGGGCTTGGCGGCGTACTTTTGCTTTTACAACCACGAGCGGCCCCACCAGGCGTTGGGCTACCGAACTCCTGCCGAGGTACATACCGGAGAGGGCCGAAAGCCGTCAAGGAGTAGGTAAAAATCGGGTGTTTTTGGTCTTGACAACGGGGTCCACTTTAATACCCTGCCCGTCTGCTGCGCTAGCAAGAGATGCCCTTGGGGGCCGCATTGGCTGCTACTTGTACCAGGGGGATGATCTGATCGCGGCTGGCCGATAAGCTGGTAGCCAGCAGATCCATGCCGGCGTCACGCAGCCGCTTCTCCAGATGCTCGATCTTCTCGCTATCGGCCCAGCGGCCCACAACGATCTTGACGCCGGGCGCCTCCCGGCGGATGCGTTTGCACAGATAGCGGGTCTGGGACAGGCCGCCCGGCGGCAGCGAGCCGAGACACACGACAGCGGGAGGCTCCCGCTGGAGATGATCGAGCAATTCAGCGGTCAGTTTTTTCGCCGATAGGACTTCCAGCGTGTAGCCGCGCAAGCGCAGCATTTGGCCGAGCATCACCAGGGCCAGCTCGTCGCCCTCATCGCGTACCGGCCAGCCGACGGCCTGCCCCTTGCGCGTCTCCGCCGTCTGCGGGAACTGCTCGGCCAAAGCGCTCGCCAAGTCTTCCTCGATGTCGCGGATGCTTTGGAGGACGTATTCATAATTGTCCGGATCCAACTCGCCTCGGTCGTAATCGCGGCGGGCATGAAGCAGGGCCGGTAGCAAAATCTCTTCGTAGACGGACTCCGGCGGGTGGTTGTTTCTGTGGTCCTCGACGAGATCGGCAGCCTCATCAAGATCGTGGGCCACCAGACGTTGGTAGAACGTCACGTCGCGGCTGAGGACCGGCTCGTCGCCCAGCAGTACTTCGAAGAACTTCAGTTCCGGCACGTATTTGCCCAGGACGACAAGGATGACGGTCAAGGGAGTGGACAGAATCAAGCCCACCGGGCCCCACAGCCAGATCCAGAAAGCAGCGGCCAGCAGCAAAGCCAACGGCGAGACGCCGGTACTATGGCCGAATAGCAACGGCTCGACCACGTTGGCGGTGAGCAGCTCCAGAAGGACGAAGAAAGCGAAGACAATCAGCGGCAGCAGCCAGCCTGGCAGGGTAGCGACGGCAAAACTGGTAAGCAAGACAGCGACCAACCAGGTGCCCAGGTAAGGGACAAAACGCAGGACCAGGGCCACAGAACCCCATAGCAAAGCATAACGCCACAAGATGTGATGTCCCGTCACCCAACCCAGCGCCAGCAAGCCGGTCGCCAGCACGACGCCGAAGAACGTATTGATAAACAGCAGCATGTACAGGTAGCGGCTGACCCGCTGGGCGCCTTCATCAACAGCCTGAGTGGTAGCGATAAGGTGCCCATGCCCGATCAAGCGAACAAAACGGTTGCGCAAGTTCTCGCGCTGGCTGAGCATGAAAACGACCAAAACCAGGACGAGAAAAGCGTCGGCGAGTCCTTCTGCGGTTTGACTGGCTGCTTCGCCCAGGTGCGACCAGGCGGCTTGTTTGATCTCTCCGAACAACTCCTGGATTCGTTGCGAAACATCTTCTTCCTCTCCCCCCAGTAGTGGCTTGAGTTTTTTGATTAGCTCTCCCTGGTAGTTGGGCAGATGCTCGGCAAAAGTATTGATCTGCCGCGAGCTGACGTAACCGATCCCACTCAAGAGGAGCAGGGCCAAGGTCACCACCATTAACACAGAAGGCAAACGCCCCAGGCCGCGCCGCTGCAAGGCGGACACGGCCGGTGTCAGGATAAAAGCCAGCAATACCGCCAGGGCCAGCGGAATCAACACCTGCCGCGCCCAGTACAGGCAAGCGGTGACAAGGACCAAGCCGAGCAGCAAGAATAGCGGTTCACGAGGCTTCGTCGATGAAGAATCAGCCACGTCTTCGGTCCTCCCTAGCGCCGACATACATTACTTTTTATGGAGGCGGTGTTCGCAGTGCGCCGCCGAGGAAAGTCAGAACGGCCAGCACGATGAACACGAAGAAGGCAATCTTCGCGGCCAAGAAGGCCATGCCGCTAATCAGCCCGAAGCCGAACAAAGCAGCAATTAAGGCGATCACGAGAAACAGGATAGCAAAGCGTAACATAGAAAAATCTCCTTCTAATTTCCCTTTTGACGCAAAATTCGCGTTCTTCGGGAATGATCGAAAACTTGTCCCTGTGGTCATACAGGCATGGTCATACAGGTGGCGGCGTCCGCCATGCTCCGCCGCCGAGAAAGGACAGAAGGGCAAGAACGATAAACACAACGGCGCAAATCTTGGCGGCTGTCAGGGCCGTGCCTTCCAGGCCGAAAAATCCCAAGGCGCTTGCTATAAGGGCGATAATCAGAAACAGGATAGCCCAACGTAACATCGGGGAACCTCCTTTCGGATGGATTGGGGTGAGATGCTGGGGCTCTCCAGAGGCCCCGATCATCTTGCCAAAGAAACGGCACATTCCGTGCCGGAAATGCCAGGGAACAGCCAGCAAGGGTTTTTTGTTTGCGCTTGTCCGTATTGGGATGACATTGCTACACTGAATAAACTGCCAAGACACCGAGGACGCCAAGGAATGGAAGAAAGCAGAGAAACAAGGCAAAAAGTTACTTTCGACTCTTTTTTTGGCCTACTCTTTCTTCTCTGGGCGTTCTTGGCACCTTGGCGGTTTATTTCTGTGGTTGATGAAAGGCGTCGTGAATGTTGTCCTTGCCGACCATTGATCCTTCCTCTCCCGTTCGTCGTTTGCCTTCATGGCTGAAGCGCCGGCTACCGCGCGGTAATGGGAATTTTTTTACTCAGGAATTGCTGCGCGAGTTGCGGCTGGAGACCGTTTGCGAGAATGCCCGCTGTCCCAATCGTCCGGAGTGTTATTCACGCCGCACCGCCACGTTTATGATTCTCGGCAACATCTGTACGCGTCCCTGCGGCTTCTGTTCGGTCTCCAAAGGCCGGCCCGAAGATCTCGAAGACGATGAGCCGGCCCGTGTTGCCGAGGCGGCGCATCGACTGGGATTGCGGCACGTCGTCATTACTTCGGTGACGCGTGACGACCTGCCTGACGGCGGCGCTGACCATTTCCGCCGCTGCATCTTGGCCGTGCGCGAACGGACGGGAGCCGTGGTCGAGGTACTGACGCCGGACTTTCTCGGCGATCTGTCGGCCGTCGATCGCGTGTTAGAAGCGGCACCGGAAGTCTTCAACCACAACATGGAGACGGTGCCGCGATTGTACAAAAAAGTCCGCGGCCGTGCCTCGTATCAGCGCAGCCTCGATGTGCTGGCCCACGTCAAACGACGCTCGCCGAACATCGTCACCAAGAGCGGCCTGATGCTCGGACTCGGCGAGACGACCGAGGAGCTATTCGACGTACTGGCTGATCTCCGCACGCATGGCTGCGATACGTTGACACTGGGTCAGTATCTCGCGCCAACGTTGAAACATATTCCGGTGGCGCGATACGTTCCCCCGGCCGAGTTCGAAGAGTTGGCAGCACGAGCGCGGCTGCTGGGATTTCACAACGTGGTAGCGGGGCCGTTCGTGCGCTCCAGCTACCACGCCGATGAAATGGTGTAAGTCGTCCTGTCGCGTTCGCGTTACCCAGAGATCAAGAAATCAAAGGCGCATTGGCGTAGTTTAGGAGTAAACGATTCTCCGGAGGAGGTCGGCATTTTACTGGGCGCTCTCAGGCGGCGCGGCGCTTCTCCGGCGCATCGAGATTGAGCGTCGCCCGCACCGTGTATGCCGATTTGCCTTGACTCTCGAAATAGGTGCGCGTCAGTACTTCGCCGAGCAGGCCCAACGAGATAAACTGTATGCCGACCAACTCCAGCATCACGCTCAAAAGTAGCAACGGATTGCCGGTCATGAACACCGGTGGATTGAGGAGATACTTCATCGCCATTGTCGCTAATAAGCTGATGCCGCCCAGGCCCATTGAAACCAGTCCGGCCAAGCCCAGAACGTGCATCGGCCGCGTCAAGTAACTGTGCAAGAACTTAACCGTGATGAGGTCGAGCAGGACGCGGATGGTGCGTGTTAGACCGTACTTGGTTTTGCCAGCGATGCGGGGATGATGGCGGACGGGAATTTGCACGATGCGAGCGCCATGCATCTGGGCCAGCACCGGCACAAAGCGATGCAATTCGCCGTACAGCGGCAGTGCCTCGGCCAGATCGCGGCGGAGGGCGCGGAGCGTACAACCCATGTCGCGGATGCGAACGCCGGTAACGCAGCGGATCAGCCAGTTACCGATCGAGCTGGGCAGTTTGCGGATGAGGAAATGGTCCTGACGGTTGGCACGCAGACCGAAGACAGCATCGTGGCCCTCCTCAAGCTTGTTCAATAACAGAGGGATGTCGGCAGGATCGTTTTGCAGATCGCCATCCATGGTGACCAGTACATCGCCGGAGGCGCGGTCGATGCCGGCACGGAGAGCGAGCGTCTGGCCGAAATTGCGGCGCAGACAGATGACTTTGACACGCGGATCGACCGACGCCAATTCTTGTAGTACGGCAAAGGAGCCATCTTTGCTGCCATCATCGACAAAAAGCATCTCGTAATTCGCCAAACGGGCAGGACGGCTATCCTTGGCCACGCACAATGGATCGAGAGCGCGGCACAGCTGCTCATGCAGCGGCCGAAGGTTTGCGCATTCGTCCTTGATCGGGATCACCACCGACAGGGTCCGCATTTCCAGAGGCCTCCATTGAAAACCGGGGAGAGCGGCCGAACAGATAGACCATGC
Organism: Planctomycetota bacterium; assembly: GCA_021325115.1. Classification (GTDB taxonomy): domain Bacteria; phylum Planctomycetota; class Planctomycetia; order Gemmatales; family Gemmataceae; genus JAJPHU01. Next base: position 19,364 of record JAJPHU010000332.1, read on the forward strand.
CGCCCATCAGGCTCGCTGCGGCGTAGACGGCAAAGAGGAGCAGCGACAGCGTGACCGCCGATGCCGAACTGATGTGCAGCGGGGCCAGTAACAGCACGGTGCCGGCTTCGCGCAGCCCCATACCGTTGAGACTGATGGGCAACAAGGTCAGGATCGATACCAGGGGAATCAGCACCCCATAATAGAGCGGCGGTATGGGCAAACCAAGTCCCTCACCCACCAGCCACGCCAATACGATGTTGGCCAGCTGCACCACCAGCGATAGCAACGTCACGCCCAGGAGACAACGACGCTCGCGCAGGCATAGAGCGGCCCCGTCCCACAGCAGTGCCAGACGCGGAGACAGCGGCAGCCATTGCCGCAGCCAGGGCAAAAGCGGCAAAACAGCGAGGCCGAGCAAACAGGCCGTTCCCATAGCGGCGAGGAAAGCGATGATCCAGCCGGGCAGAGGCATCGGACAGCACAGGGCCGCCCCCCACGCTACCGCAATCAATACGGCCAAGCCGTTAACGCGATCGGCCAGCACGCTGAGAAAAGCAGCCGAGAGCGGCGAACGGCCGATGTTAACTGGCCAGTTAACATCGGCTGCTCGCCGCTGTTGAGCCAAATACCAGGCCCGCACCACATCGCCGCCCACCGAGGTCGGCAGCACAAGATTGAAAAACATGCCGACGAAATAATAAGCGAGATAATCGCGCCAGCGGCCGCCCAGACCGAGCACAAGTCCCAACATTTGCCAACGTACTGCGCTAACGCCCTGCGTGAGCAGATACAGTCCCAGGGCCAAGAGCCAGTACGTCACATCCAGTTGCACGAATGCCGACGCTACCTGACGCCAATCGACACGCCAAATCAGCAGCCCCACCAAAATGGAACTGCCCAGCAGCCGCCCGTACTTCTTCACGGCACCTCCACTGTGCAGATCAACGGTTGCGAGCCGGTTTGCAGGAAAAAAGCGTGTTGCTCTTCTTCCATGTCCAGCCGCAACTCGTAACGTCCCGGATGCGGCAGGCCGGGCAAAACCACTGTCAAGTCGATGAATTCTCCCGGAGGCACAACAGCGTGAAACAAGCCGGATTTACCAGTGGCAATTCGCTGATCCTGATCGTTAGTCAACACAAAAATGAGGTGCGTGCCGGTATTGGGACTCGGATGCAACCGCCACGATTCGATCGACGTATTGTGGCAGCGTACGCGCAAAGCGGTCGGCAAAGATCCATGTGCATGCAAAGGCTGCTGGCATGGTTGGAGCAGTTCCAGGCGGCAGCGGCACTCGCCTGGACAGTAATCTTCCGCGATCCAGCGGCGGAGGACGGTCGGCGAATGCCTCAGGCCGCGGCGCGTTAACCATTGCTGATAGAGATCAAAAAAGCGATCGATGTACACAGTCCGGCCCAAGGGCAGATGGCCGTAGCGGAAGCCAAGCTGTTGGCGTGCTTCCTCCAGCGACGTATCCGTACGCAAAAGCAGGGCGATAGCCGAGGCCATGCCGGTGCGATCGGAGCCTTTGTGACAGTGGAAGAGGATAGGGTAATCGCTGCGGTCGATGACTTCGACGAGCTGGCGCAGAGTGAGGCTTGATGGCAACCGGCAGGCCGAGAAGCCGAGATCTTCCAGCGAGACATCGTTGCGCAGGGCGACGCGGCCCTCGTCGAGATACCAGGCTTCGGGATCGCAACAGCCGCGCAGATTGACGATCGTGCGGATCTGCTTGTCGCGGAGGAATCGGTCCAGAGTGGCGGCGGACAACTGGGCGGAGCGATAAACCTCGCCAGGGATGACTGTGTGAAAATTGCTTCCAAACAGCACGTAAAAGGCGTGCCCGGTCAAGGCCAGGAACGCTCCGGCCAGGCAGCCATATCCCAGCGCGTAAAGCAGCGAACGCCATCCGTCGCTTACGCTTCTGGCTCGTCTCATCCGCCGCCGTGGCCTCCTTATCCGGCCCGCTTCCGTTGCGGGCGAAGGACCGCATCATGCCAAATATCGGACAGCGCGGCTAGATCGTTTAAAAAGAAGCCAGGTTGCCCGGATGCCCCTTTCGATTTGGGCGTAGAGGAGGGCTTACGTGCGAGCGGTTGTTTCCCTCCCTCCTGGTGGGGGAGGGTTGGGACCTTTTCCCTCCTCCCTTGTGGAGGAGAGTGTATAGCCTGCGGACGCCTTACCCCCACCCCAGCCCTCCCCCACAAGGAAGGAGGGAGTAGAAAAATCTACTCGGCGCCTGGCGCAACCCCGCTCGCCAAAATCGAGAGAGACACCCAGGTTGCCCAGCCTGAAACCACAAACGATCCTGCGGAACGATCCGGGTGTGCCGTCTTGTCGATGTCGCTTTCTGGGACGATAATCATCTTTGGGACAGAGGCGTGTGTCACCCCCCTACTGGATAGCACAACCCCGTTTTTCGGTACGAATCCCGGTTTGCTGAGTGTGGACCCACTTGAAGCCAACTGTCCTCCGCAAGTACAAATGCTATCCTAAACTAAAAGGGGGTATCTGGGCTGCTTTTTCTGGCTGGGCGTCGCGGTGGCGTTCGGAGCGTGAAAGTGGCCTGGGAAGGAACGGCGGTAGAGGCAATCCTCTCCATGGCGGAACTGGCGCGAAATCTCAAGACCGAAAGTGTCTCTCGCTTACAGCCAACGCCGCCGTGGCGGATTGCCCCGGAACAGAGCGTCGCGGAGGCCGTCGCCCTCATGCGGCAACAGCGTGTCGGCTGCGTCCTGGTGGGCCGTGCGGATGAGGAACTGATCGGACTCTTCACCGAGCGCGACCTGCTGCGGCGTGTGCTGGCCGCGGGCCTGCCTCTGAGCGTGCCGGTAGCTCTGTGTATGAGCCGCGACCCGGTGGTCGTTCATCCCAAAGATCCCATTGGTTTTGCCGTTCGTCTGATGGAGGAGGGAGGTTATCGACACCTGCCCGTGGTCGATGCGGCGGGCCGGCCGCTGGGTGTGTTATCGGTCAAACGCATCGTCCACTACCTGGCGGAGCATTTTCCTTCTACAATATATAATCAGCCTCCCGATCCCAACGTTGTGCCCCGTCAACCGGAAGGGGCCTGAGACGAGAGGCTGGCTCGCCCGGAGGTTATTTTTTTCATGACGGTCTTGAATCCTAGCACCACACGATCGACCGGCGAGGCGCCGGTCCCCCACCAACCCCGTCACCCCATCCCTGTCGAAGAAATAGGCGAAGCGACAATTCGATTAGCTGGCGACTCCGGCGACGGCATGCAGCTGGCTGGCACGCAATTCACGCACACCTCGGCTCTGCTCGGCAATGACATTAGCACACTGCCCGACTTTCCTGCTGAGATTCGTGCTCCCGCCGGCACCTTGGCTGGTGTCTCCGGTTTCCAGATTCATTTCAGCAGCAGCGATATCCACACGCCCGGCGACCAGCTCAACACTCTCGTTGCCATGAATCCTGCGGCCCTGAAAACCAACTTGAAAGATCTGGAACCGGGCGGCATCCTCATCGTCAACTCCGACGCTTTCGGCTCCGGCGATTTGCACAAGGCCGGCTACGCCAGCAATCCCCTGGAAGACGGCTCGCTCCGAGGCTATCGCGTCCTTGCTGTACCGATCACCAAGCTCAACCGCGAAGCTGTGGCCGAGCTAAAACTCAGCACGCGCGAGGCCGATCGCTGCAAGAACTTTTTCGCCCTGGGGCTGGTCTATTGGCTCTACGAACGCTCGTTGGAGCCGACCTTGCGTTGGATTCAGAGCAAATTTAGCAAAAATCCCTCCGTAATGGAGGCCAATACCCGCGCCCTCAAAGCCGGCTACAACTACGGCGAGACGACCGAGGCCATGCCGGTGCATTACCGCGTCTCCAAGGCGAAAATTCCGCCGGGTCGCTATCGCAAAATCACTGGCAACGAGGCGCTGGCGCTCGGCCTGACTGCAGCCAGCAAACAAGCGGGTTTGCCGTTGCTTTACGCCAGCTATCCCATCACGCCAGCTTCGGACATTCTGCATCAACTGGCAGAGCTGAAACGCTATGGCGTGCGGACGTTGCAAGCGGAGGACGAAATCGCTGCCGTCGGCGCTGCTATTGGTGCAGCCTTTGCCGGCGCGCTCGGCGTCACCGGCACGAGTGGACCAGGCATCTGTCTCAAGTCTGAAGCGATCGGCTTGGCCGTCATGACCGAACTGCCGGTCGTCATTATCGACGTGCAACGCGGCGGTCCCAGCACCGGCTTGCCGACCAAGACCGAGCAAGCCGATCTGCTGCAAGCAATGTTTGGCCGCAACGGCGAATGTCCAGTCTGCATTGTCGCTCCCTGTTCGCCGGCCGACTGTTTCCACATGGCTTTCGAAGCAGTCCGCCTGGCCATCGGTTTTATGACGCCGGTGATGCTGCTCTCTGACGGCTATCTCGCCAATGGCGCCGAGCCGTGGCTGATCCCCGACCCGGCCAAGTTACCGAAAATCCCCGTGCGTTTCGCTCAGTCCCATGCCGGCAGCAATGGCAATGGAACAGCTGCCTTCCATCCCTATGAGCGCGATGCGCGCCTGGTGCGCCCCTGGGCTGTGCCCGGCACGCCCGGACTGGAGCATCGCATCGGTGGACTGGAAAAAGAAGATATTACCGGCAACGTCAGCTACGATCCCGCCAACCACGAACACATGGTTCACACTCGCGCTCAAAAGATCGCTAATATCGCCAAAGAGATTCCGGAGCTGACCGTGATGGGGCCATCCGAAGGCGATGTGCTGGTGCTCGGCTGGGGCGGCACCTACGGCTCGATCGTCACAGCTTGCCAGCGCGCCCAGCGCAAGGGCTGGAAAGTGGCCCAGGCGCACCTGCGCTATCTCAATCCGTTGCCGCGCAACACTGGCGAAGTTCTCAAACGCTACCGCAAAGTGTTGATCCCGGAGCTGAACGGCGGTCAGTTGCGCCTGCTTATCCGTGCAGCTTACCTGGTCGATGCCGTGGGGCTGAATAAGGTCCAGGGCAAACCGTTCCTGGTCAGCGAGATCGAGGCGAAAATCGAAGAATTACTGCGTAGTTGAAACAGACTCGATTCCCGGCGAGCGGGACGTGCCAACGTTCCGGTTCTTTGTACCGGGACATTAACACGTCCCACTCACCGGAACACACCTGTGAGGTTTTTCCATGTCTACGATGACCGTTCTAAACATGCTGACGCCCAAGGATTTGGCCAGCGACCAAGAAGTACGCTGGTGTCCCGGCTGTGGCGATTATTCGATCTTGGCCCAGATGAAGAAAGCGCTGGCCGGTCTGGGCATCCCACGCGAGAAGTTTGTCTTCATCTCCGGCATTGGTTGCTCTAGTCGTTTTCCCTATTACATGAATACCTATGGCTTTCACTCCATCCACGGCCGCGCTCCCGCCATCGCTACCGGCTTAAAGTTGGTCCGGCCGGACCTGAGCGTGTGGGTCATCACCGGCGATGGTGACGGCCTATCCATCGGCGGCAACCATCTCATCCATGCCATCCGCCGCAATATGGACCTGAAAATTATCCTCTTCAATAACGAGATTTATGGTCTGACAAAGGGCCAATATTCACCGACGTCGCGTCTTGGCACGCGCACCAAGTCAAGTCCGCTTGGCTCTATCGATACACCGTTGCGTCCGTTGTCGCTGGCCCTGGGCGCCGATGCCACCTTTGTGGCCCGCACACTGGACGTAGATATCAACCATCTGACCGAGACGCTCAAGCGCGCCGCCGCTCACAAGGGCACCGCTTTCGTCGAAGTATATCAGAACTGCAAGATTTTCAACGACGGCGTTTTCGAGTACGCCACCGACAAGAGCACCAAGGCCGACAACGTGCTGTACCTCCAGCACGGCCGGCCGCTTGTCTTCGGCAAAGACCGCAACAAGGGCATCCGCCTGAACGGTCTTAATCCGGAAGTGGTCGAGTTGGGTAACGGCATCGCCCTGGATGATCTCTTGGTCCACGACGAGAAAGCCGAGGAGCCGAGCCTGGCCTATTTGCTCAGCCGCATGGTTTATCCGGACTTCCCGGAGTGCATCGGCGTCTTCCGCTGCGTCGAACGACCGACCTACGAGGACGTTCTTAACAAACAAATAGACGATGTCCTCGCCAAGCGCGGCGCCGGCAAACTCGAAGAGCTGTTCGCCAGCGATGAAACCTGGGTCGTGGAGTAGTTTTCGGTTTTCGGTTCAAGTGTGAATACAGAAACTTGGAGACCGAAAACCGAAAAGCGGAAACGGTTATGATTTGTCCTCACTGTGCCTACGATAATCTGCCTGGCAGCGAGCACTGCGAGAACTGTCTGGCCGATTTGACGCAACTGGATCAGCCGGTGGCACAGGACCGCGTCGAGCGCAGCTTGATGGAAGACACCGTGAGCCAGTTACAGCCGCGGCAAGCCATCACGCTGAGGCCGACAGCGACGGTGAAACAGGCCATCGAGGTCATGCTGCGCCAGGACATCGGCGCCGTGTTGATCGTCGACGACGCCGGCAAACTGCTGGGCATTTTCAGCGAGCGCGATCTACTGACGAAAGTGGCTGATCCCGTAGTGGACCATACGACGCGGCCGGTGAGCGAGTTTATGACGCCCCATCCGACAACAGTGCGGCCGGGCGATACGCTCGCTTTTGTGCTGCATCAGATGGATGTCGGCGGCTACCGCCATCTGCCGGTGCTCAAGGACGGCCTGCCGCTCGGCATGATCTCGGTGCGCGATATGTTGCGGCACATAACCCGCTTGTGTAAGACGTGCGGTAAGTGATGTTCCTTCAGGCCGCCGCGCCCGTAAGGGCATCCCCCGCGAACGGGATGGCCTGGGAAAAGACTTATCCAGCAAAAACTGCCTTCCCTCTCTGCAGCGAGTGTTTATAATAATGGTTTATTCGCGATCGAGGAATTCTTTGGGGAGAGTGCGCACATGGAACTATGGATGGGGTTTGCGGAGGGAGGCATTCGCGAGTGGCTGCCCCCGTTTTTGAATATCGTGCTGTTGCTGATCGGTCTATTTCTGATCCTGCTCGTCTTGATCCAGAAGGGCAAGGGCGGCGGCTTGGCCGGAGCGTTCGGTGGTGCCGGCGGCTCCAGCGCCTTTGGCTCGCGCGCCGGCGATACCTTCACACGCATCACCATCTACGTCGCCGCTGTGTGGATCTTGCTCATCATGATCCTCATCAAGCTCGTCCAGCCCACCACAACTACCCCATCCAGCGCAGAGATCCAAGCTCCCCCGCCGGTCGAACAACAAGGACAAGGCGAGTAAGGAGGTGCGCGTGCTGTGCAGCATGACGGGCTACGGCGAGGCCAGCTATCAAGCCGACGATCTCCATCTCTCGATTGAGCTACGGTCGGTCAACAACCGCTATTTGAAGGTCAGCCTCCGGGCCGATGAACCGTATAACCTCTTGGAAGCCGAGGTCGAGAAAGTCATTCGCCGCGTCATCCGCCGCGGTACCATCCAGGTTCACCTTCGCTGCCAGCGTCCCTTTTCGCCACAGGATTTTCCGATCAATACAGCAGCCTTGCAAAGTTATGTTCGCCAAGTGCGCGAATTGTCCAGCGCGCTTGGATTGGGCGATCAATGGCCGATGTTGTTGACCCAGGTGCTCGCTCTGCCGGGCGTCGTGTCGGACGAGCCGATTGCCGCCTTGCATATGGAAGAAGAATGGCCGATCCTTGAACGGGTGCTGGAACAAGCTCTGGAGCGTTTGCAAGTGATGCGGCAGGAAGAAGGCCGAGCCATGGCTCAGGAGTTGCTACAAATGCGCGATCAGATCGCGCTGCAACTCGATCAGGTCCGCGCCCATATTCCGCGCGTGGCCGTCCTCTACCGCGATCGTCTTTATGATCGCGTACGCAACCTCCTGGGCGAACTGGATGTGCAGATTGATCGTAGTGACCTTATCAAGGAAGTGGCTATTTTCGTCGAACGCAGCGACATTGCCGAAGAGGTGGTGCGCCTGGCCAGCCATCTGGAGCAGTTTCAGGAGATTGTCAACGAGCCGGAAAGCGCCGGCCGCAAGCTAGAGTTTCTGACGCAGGAGATGTTCCGCGAGGCCAACACTATCGGCTCCAAAGCTGGCGATGTGGAAATCTCCCGCCACGTTGTCGAGATCAAAACTACACTGGAGAAGATCCGCGAATTGGTGCAAAACGTGGAATAACGATTGTTTCAAATCTGAGCGCGGGGCGTAAGTCCTCCTGAGCGAAGTCTCAGAGAGCTGACCCCTGCTCGGGGGATTTTGAAACAGGCGGGGACTATGGCCAAAGCGCCGTTAATCATTCTGGCCGGCCCAAGCGGCAGCGGCAAGTCCACTATCATTAGCCGCCTGCTCCATGAGAGGGGGCTGCCACTGCGGCTGTCGGTATCGGCGACGACGCGGCCGCCACGGCCTTACGAACAGAACGGTGTTCACTATTATTTCTGGACGCGCGAACAGTTCGAGAAACAACAGCAAGCCGGGGCCTTCCTCGAATGGGCGATGGTGCATGGCCACTACTACGGCACCCTGCGAAGCGAAGTGGACGAGTATCGGGCACAGGGGATCGGCGTCCTTTTGGATATCGACGTACAAGGAGCCGCTCAGGTGCGTGCCCAATATCCTGATTGTCTGTCTTTTTTCATACGGACTTCTTCTTGGGAGGAATACGAGCGACGTTTGCAAAAACGCGGCGAAAGTCCGGAGAGCATCGCCCAGCGTCTGGCCACGGCCCGGCGCGAACTGGAGCGCATGCACGAATTCGACCATGTCATCATCAACGAGGATCTGGATCTGGCAGTCGCCCAGGTCCGCAGAGAGATCGAAAAGGCTTTTCAGAAAGGGAGCGCCTAATGCTGGATGAATTGAAAGAAGAAGCGATCATCAACAAAGTGGGGGGCCGTTTCAAGCTCTCGACGCTGATTCAAAAGCGGATGGTGGCGTTGAACACCGGTGCTCGACCGCTGGTCGAAGTGCGCGGTGGCGATAAGCTGGCCATCGTGATTCAAGAAATTTTACAAGACAAAATCTATCTGGATACATCAGGACAGGTCCAGACGCGTAGCTTTACAGCCAGCGACGCCGCCCGCCGCGCCATGCTCGGCGACATCTCCGCCGATCTGGGAGGCGAATAAACAAAACAAACGAACCACAGAAGTCACAGAGAACACAGAGAAAAGTCACCAAGGAAGATAGCGACGAAAAGAGCACAGAGCAACGCCTTCCTTTGTGTAATTTTTCCTTGTTCCTTTTCTGAGTTCTTTCTCCGTGTTCGCTGTGACTCTGTGGTTAATTTTTGGAGAACGTGCAGCTATGGCCGAAACAACCGACCGTCCGCAGGTTCCGGGACAAGTTCCGCCGGATGCCGTGATGTCTGAGGAGGAACGAGGGGAGCGCGTGCCAGCGTCCGCGGAGAGCTATCAAGCGCTCTCACTGTTGGCGCTGGCCGCCTTTGGACTCGCCGTCGTCTACGTCCTGCTCGTGCTGGCTGGCGGCGCCGTCGCCCTGTTGGCCCGCATCCCTTGGTTGATGCCGTACTGGACTTTTTTGCTCCCTATCGCTGTCCTGGTCCTTTGCTGGGCGGCGCGGATGCGCATCCTCAACTCCGAAGGGACCCTCAGCGGCCTGGCCTTTACTACCTGGGGTTCCCGCCTCGCCATCTTGTTCGGCATTACCTATGCCGCTTATTATGTCGCCACTTTTCTCGCCGTGCGCGGCCAAGCCATCGAGAAAGCCAATGAATTCTTCCAGAAAATTAAAGAAGATCGCCTCGATGAGGCTTTCCTGATGTCGCAGGAGACCTCCACCAGGGGCATGAGCCGCAGCGACATGCGCGATATGCTGGAATCGCGTTTCAATCAACCTGCGGCCATGCGGGGAGAGGCAGGGCCTTTCTCACGCTTCTGTCATGAGCGCTTCGTTCGCCTTATCGAGATGGATCCCGACCAGACCACCATTGTCCCCACGGGCGTGGCTTCTTGGGAATACGGTAAGGGCGGTTATCGGATGTCCCTCACCTACCACATCGCCAATTCGCTGGTGGAGTATGACATGATCGTCGAGACATTTGGCCGCGATCCCAAACCAGGCGAGTCGAAAGGCCGACAATGGCAAGTTCTTCTCATGCGTAGCGAAACTTCTATCCTTAAGGATTCGCTCCGCAAGAAGCAGCGAGGCGAAGATTTCGATCAGAAGACGAGAATGGCCCAAAAATTCGCCGAGGATTGGGTAGCCAAAGTCAATGATTGGAATGCGCTCACGCCCGACGAGCGGGAATCTTGTTCCAAACTGATCCGCCTTGACGACAAGACGTTCTGGGCAGGCAAACAGCAACGTGCCGATATTATTCGGCGCATCCGCGCTACCTTCGAACCGAGCGACAAAAGGACCAAGACCTCGTTTAGCCTGATGATCCTGCCGGGCGCTCTCCCTCTGTTGCGTGAGAGCAACGACCGGACAACGGTATGGATTGACGTGACACTGCGTTACTCTGAAGAAGGCGGTTTCCTACCGCTGTATGTGGTGAATGGCCGGCTCGCCGTCTCTGCCCAGAGCAGTGCTGCGGCCAAGGACGTGTCAGCCTGGCGGGTCGATGCCCTGGAGGTGGAGAGCGGTCGAACTGCGCCGGAAAGGCAGCGGATGCAGCGAGGCCTCGCCAAACCGGCCTCTGCGGAAGGCGGACTCGACAAGGGACAAACGTCGCCGTAAACTGATTAGGTGGTTAGGGGATTAGGGAGCTGGCTTGGCAGCCGCCTGATCACCTTTTCCCGTGGCCAAGTGGCGGAATTGGCAGACGCGCTGGACTTCTTCATCGTTCGATGATAGGTGCAGCAAAATCCAGTGCCCGCAAGGGCGTGTGGGTTCGAGTCCCACCTTGGCCAGCTTAACTCGTTGTCTATCTAACGGATTTGCAAAGAGAGGAGATGACTAACGCCCTCCGGCACAGGGGGCGGCGTCCTCGCCTGTCCTTTGCTGTCCGTCGCTGACTGCACCGGATTTTGCAGCGCTTTTCTTTATCCGCTTCTCTTTATCGCTTTCTCGAAATTGGTGTCGGTGGTTTGCAGTGTAGTGGCAAGGCAGCGATGCGTTCGCTGTTGCCGACTACCACTGCGGCAGAGTTTTGTCGAGGAGGTGGGATGGAGGGAATCCGCAGATTTTATCGACAACGGTACGAGAAGGTGTGGGTCATCGTCCCTCTTTTCTAGCAATGCCATTGCTTCGGAAAACGACCTCACGCTAAAATGGAAAAAATGGGCTGTCTGGCGAAAAAATAAGGAATAAGATTTGCGGGGAAAGGAGAGTTTGATGCATTGGGGAAAAATGGGAGAAGGGAAAAGGAATTCGCGCGGCCAGGGCCGTTAGGGGCCGGCCGTATCGGAGCAAGCGGGACATGCCGTCCTCCGCGTTGAGATCGGGGAGTTGAGCGTCCGGTGCTCCTCCCAAGTGTCTTTCGGGGGAGAAGAGGCTATGCGTCGAGTAGTTGTGACCGGGGTGGGCGTGGTGGCTCCTAATGGTTTAGGCAAGGAAGCGTTTTGGTCGGCCTGCGTCAACGGCAAGAGCGGCGTTCGTTTGATCCGTAGTTTCGACGCCTCATCGCTGCCGGTGCGTGTGGCCGGTGAAGTGCCGGAATTCGATCTGTCGCCATTTTTGCCTAGCGCCCATCGCAAAAGTCTGAAAATCATGGGGCGCGGGGCGCGTTTCGGTGTGGCGGCGGCCGGCCTGGCAGTGCAGGACAGCGGCCTGGATCTGTCGCGCGAAAATCCAGAGCGTGTCGGCGTCGTCATGGGCGCCGGTCTGGTGCCGATGGATCTGCCGGAAGTGGCGCCTTTGGTGGCGGAGACGCTCAACGGCGATGGCCAGCTGCATCTCGATCGCCTCGGCCACGCCGGCAAGGATGCGCTGTTTCCCTTGTGGATCTTGAAATATTTGCCGAATATGACGGCAGCCCACATTTCCCTGATCCACGGTGCCCAGGGACCCAACAGTACGATTGTGACGGCATGCGCAGCGGGGACGCAAGCCGTAGGCGAAGGATTTCGCTTAATTGCACGAGAAGATGCGGACATCGTACTGGCCGGCGGCGCCGATAGCCGGCTTGACCCCCTCTTGATCTTGGCCTATTCGGCCCTGGGAGCCCTCAGCCCAGCGCAGCGTTTGCCAGAGGAAGTGTCGCGGCCCTTCGACGGCCAGCGCGACGGCTTTGTGTTGGGCGAAGGAGCGGGCGTGTTGGTGTTGGAAGAATTGGAACATGCCAAACGGCGCGGCGCGGTCATTTATGCGGAGGTGCTCGGCCTGGGCACCAGTTTCGACGCCTACGCCGTCACCAAACCGGACCCGGAGGCGCGGGGGGCGGCCCGTGCCATCCGTTGGGCCTTGCGCGAGGCACGCGTGGATGCCAGCGATATTGACTATATCAATGCGCACGGCACCAGCACGCGCCTGAACGATCTCATGGAGACAGTGGCTGTCAAACGCGTTTTCGGTTCCCGAGCGCGGCGTTTGCCGCTGTCGTCCATCAAGTCGATGGTAGGCCATCTCATCGGAGCCGCTGGTGCTGTGGAGGCGGCCGCACTGGCTCTGACCCTGCATGATGGCGTGCTGCCGCCGACCATCAATCAGACTCATCCCGATCCCAGCTGCGATCTCGATTACGTTCCCAACCACGCCCGTGAAGTGTCGGTCAAGACAGCGCTGTCCACCAGTTTCGGCTTCGGCGGCCAGAATGCCGCTCTGGTCATGCGCCGCTTTGCCGGATGAAGAAGAACGAACCACAGAGTCACAGAGAACCCAGCGAAAAGCAGAAAAAAGACCGAAAGACCCAATGTCCGGCAACCTAACTCGGTAGCTTCTGGGCCTGCATCCTCCTCATTTCTTTGGGTTTTTGCTGCGTTTTTCTCAGTGGCCTCTGCGACTTTGTGGTTTAGTGATTTTCGAGGTGCTCACGCTCGATCGCCTCGGCATTGCTCGGCAACCCATGCGCGGCGCGGATGCGATCGACTTCGCGCATCACTTCATCGATGATGCCAGCATTGATCGAGACATTGCGATACTCAATGATGAACGCCCATAAATTGACAAGCAGCGTTGTCGCAGCCAGACTGGCGTGGACGCCCCAGGGCCATTCTTGGCGTTGCGCAGCGGCTCCGGCCGCAGCTGTTGCGATCGCCACCAGCATGGCCGCGAGCGCTAGCGGAAAGGTGCGTCGCTTCAAATCCCGCGTCAAACGCGGCAAGGGCGCATCCGGCAGCCGATAGGCTAAAGCCACTTCCTTGACCCAGCGCCCTGTGCCCAAAAAATAAATGAAGATCAGGCAATGCACTCCGAGTGTCACCAACACAGCAAACAGACCGAGCAGGAAATGGACCATGTACGTCGGATCGTCCGCGCGCGTCACACTGCCACGCCAACGCGACAACCAGCCGACCGCGAAAGCCGACAGTAACACCAAAAAATGAAACGCCACCAGTCGCGCCAAGATTCGAGACATGCGGTTATCTTATTCGTTTTTTGTCTGTAGTCGCTAGGGGACAACGGATAGCGGATAGCCGATAGCCGACAGCCGTGCGTATTGTAACGAACCGCGCCGGTCTCGACTGGCCATCGAAGGGGAAGGATTTTTACCGCTCCCTTGAGCGGGGCGCTATAATAGAGAGCACGAGGCCAAGCCGCGACCGTCCGAGAGCGGAAAGCGGCGAAGGCAAACGTGCGAGGCAGGCATGGTGGCTCTTGAGGCAATTGTTCCTTCCTTTGTGCGGATCGATGAGCGAACCCTGCAATTGCTGCTGACGAGTCTTTGCCTCGTCGCTGCGTTGCTCGTGGCCGCTATCGTTGTTGCCCTGGTCAATCGCTGGCGGCGGCAACACGATGTCACGGAAGATTTATCGCCCAATGCAGAGTTGGCTCACTATCGTTCGTTGTACGAGGCAGGAACGATCAGCCAGGAAGAATTCGAGCGCCTTCGGGCCGTGTTGAGCGCTCGTATGAGGCAAGAGCTGGGCGTGAGTCAACCACCCCCGGCCGGCAGGATCGGCGAGAAGCCGGTCGAGCCTCCGCCGCCAGAGACCGGCATCCAACGGCCGCCCGACGGACCCGATACGGGCATCCGTCCGGCCTAGGCTGCGGCGAAAGTCCTTGCGGATCTTTCTGCCACCCCGTAAAATTCGGAACAAGAAGCATTCTGGACCCAATGACGAGGCAGCCACTTCAACGGACCACAGCGCCATCACGACAAACGACTAAGTTTTCTGGCTCTTTCGCGCTGGCCCTGAGTGGATACCCCGGTTGCTGTCACTAAATCCCGACCCCTGGACAGGTGGGGGCGTACAAAAAGGAGACTGCATGGCGACCAAAGACTCGGGCACAAGTGGGAGCGGCAAGCGGCCCACGGGGAACAGCGGACGCAATCGCAACGCTTACTGTTCCTTCTGCCGGAAAAGTTACCGCGATGTCGGCCCTCTGGTTGAAGGGCCGGGCGACGTGTACATCTGCGGCGAGTGCATCGAGCTGTGCCAGTCCATCATCGATCAAGAAAAACGCCGGCGCGGTGGCTCCAAGGCGCTGTTCACCCACATTCCCACGCCGCGTGCCATCAAAGAAAAACTCGATCAATACGTCATTGGCCAACAGCGGGCCAAGAAAGTGCTGTCCGTAGCTGTCCACAATCACTACAAGCGCCTTAGCCTCGGCGACCAAGGCCACAGCGAAGTTGAGGTGGATAAAAGCAACATTCTCCTCATCGGCCCAACCGGCAGCGGCAAGACGCTGTTGGCTCGCACCCTGGCCAAGATCCTCGACGTGCCGTTCGCTATCGGCGACGCCACCACGCTGACCGAGGCCGGCTACGTCGGTGAGGACGTGGAAAACCTGCTTCTGAAACTGCTTCACTCTGCCGACTTCGACATCGAGGCAGCCCAGCGCGGCATCGTCTACATTGATGAAGTGGACAAGATCGCCAAGACGCATCAGAACGTCAGCATCACCCGCGATGTATCTGGTGAGGGCGTGCAGCAAGCATTGTTGAAGATGCTCGAAGGTACCATCAGCAACGTGCCCCCGCAGGGCGGACGCAAGCATCCCGAACAGCAGTACATCCAAGTTGATACTTCCAATATCTTGTTCATCTGCGGCGGTACCTTCGTGGGACTTGAAAACGTCATCGCTCGCCGCACCGGCCGCAAAACCATCGGCTTCGGCGCGCAACACGAGTCCCGCGAGCAAAGCCTGGGCGAATTGCTGTCGAAAGTAACCAGCGACGACCTGATTGAATTCGGCATGATTCCCGAATTCATTGGCCGTCTGCCGGTCCTGGCCCCGCTCGATCCGCTCGACGAGGATGCTCTCATCCGCATCCTCACCGAGCCAAGGAATGCCTTGGTACGGCAGTATCAGAAGCTCTTCGAGATGGAAGGCGCGGAGTTAGAGTTTGATTCCAGTGCCTTGAAGGAAATCGCCCGCCGCGCCAAGGAGCGCGATACAGGCGCCCGCGGCCTGCGCAGTATCGTCGAGGAGATCATGCTCGACATCCAGTTCGAGTTGCCTGACATCGAACCCAAGGCAAAGTACGTGGTGACAGACGCCGTGGTCCGCGGCGAGACCCCGCTGTTTGAGAAAAAAACGGTCGATAAGAAGATTGCCTAACACGGCCCAAA
>JAJPHU010000142.1 GCA_021325115.1 Planctomycetota bacterium
ACAGCAGCGTTGGGGGCGGGCGCGTTTGCCGGCATCCCCTTGACTCATCGTCAGCACGTCAGTGCCGTGGCCTTCGTCACCGGCCATGAAAAACCGGACAAAACGGACAGCTTTCTCGACTGGGCGGGGCTGGCCCGCTTTCCAGGGACGCTGGTGGTGTACATGGGGATGGCCCGGCTGGCCCACATCGTCGAGATGCTGATTGCCAACGGCAAGCCGGGGCAAACACCGGCCGCCGCCGTCCACTGGGCGACGACCGGCCGCCAGCGCACCGTGACAGCCCCCTTGGCTGAATTGCCCGTAGCGGTGCAGCAGGCTGGCCTGAAAGCGCCGTCGCTGGTCATCATCGGCTCAGTGGTGAGCTTGCGAGCGGAGCTGGCCTGGTTTGAGTCTCGGCCACTCTTGGGCAAACGCATTCTGGTGACACGACCTCGCCATCAGGCGGGCGAGATGATAATGCGTCTGGAAGAATTGGGCGCCGTGGTAGCGTTGCTGCCGACCCTCGAGATCCGCGAACCGGCCGACTGGACGCCGGTGGATCGGGCGCTGACCCATCTGTCCACGTATCAATGGCTCGTCTTCACCAGTGCCAACGGCGTCGATGCCCTGATCCGCCGTCTTCGCCACACAGGCCATGATCTGCGCGCCCTGGGCGGACTGCGTCTGGCTGTCATTGGCCCGGCCACCGCCGATGCCCTGCGCCGCTATCATCTGGAGCCGGATTTGATGCCGGCCGTTTACGATTCGGAGGCGTTGGCTTCAGCATTGAAAGAGCACGTTGCCGGTCAGCGTGTGTTGCTGGCGCGAGCCGATCGCGGACGCGAGGTGTTACGCGAGCAGCTGGCCGGTGTTGCCGAGGTCGAGCAAATTGTTGTGTATTCTCAGGTGGAGGCTATCCAACCTGAGGCCGAAACTTTGGAATTGCTACGGCGCGGCGAAATCGATTACATCACCTTAACCAGTTCCAACATCGCTCGCTCCCTGGTCCGCGTTCTCAATGACGAATCTTTGCATTTTCTTCGTTCCGGGGCAGTGCAGCTGGTGAGTATCAGCCCGGTGACGAGCGCAGCGCTTCGGGAGTTAGGATTGCCAGTAGCGGCGGAAGCGCGGGAGTTCACCACCGCAGGAGTAGTGCAGGCGTTGCTCGACCTGGCACGGCGAGGAAGGCCAAGAAGCCCTTAGCCGACTTCATTGTCCTGTGAACCGGAATGGTTCTCCGATGAGTTGCGCAAGATGGACCTGCAAATCTGGCAGGTTATTGGACGCTGCGTTCCGTGCTTGTCTCAGATCGATGAGCTTGGCCGTCATGATTGCTTCCCATGAAACTCCGCAACTTTCTCGCGCAGTGAGCATCAACGCAAATCACGGAAAGCATCATAGGCCAGGTACAGCACCAGACCGCAGGCCAGAATGACGAGAACATCGACGGTCGTGCTGAAGCCCCCAAAAGGGA
This sequence comes from Planctomycetota bacterium, assembly GCA_021325115.1. Classification (GTDB taxonomy): domain Bacteria; phylum Planctomycetota; class Planctomycetia; order Gemmatales; family Gemmataceae; genus JAJPHU01. The sequence continues at coordinate 1,454 of JAJPHU010000142.1, forward strand.
CGCTCAGAAAGATGTCGAACAAAAACAAGAGCAGGCACAAACTGGCGAGTCCCATGGAGACCCAACATAACCATTTTTCCATGAAGAGACCTTTCACCGCCTGCATGATGCCGCCCCGGCTCGACAGGTAAATCCACGCACCCGCGCCGCTGCGGGGGTACAGGTACCTCAATACTTTCCTTCTCCTAATTGCAACATTGTAGTGGTTTCGCCTCAAGCTGCCACTGGCACTGGAGAAGGAAAAAATTTGCCACGCTGTCCCTATAGTTCGCCCCATCGTTACATCCGGCACAATCCGAATTTCCGATTCCGAAGCGCCGGGCGAACGCCCAGTGTCAGCTGGGTGTCCGCCTGATGTTTCTGAATCGATATCTTACTCTTTGGTAATCGTCTCATCGAGATTCAGCAGCACGCGTGCTACGACGGTCCATGCCGCCGCCTGTGCCGGCGTCGCCCCTTGGGGCAATTGCGGCGGATGGGCAGGATCGTTTGCGGCCAGTTCCCACGGCTTGGCATCCGGCCGAGCGAAGCGCTCTTGTTGCTTGCTCAGCAGTTTTCGCAATTCTGCCTTCTCTTCCCCCGTCGGAGTACGGGCGACGCAGCGACGAAAGGCGTAGATGATCCGTTCATCATCGTTTGCACCACCTTCGGAAAGGACCCGCAGCGCCAGCGCACGGGCACATTCGAGAAAGACTGGCTCGTTGAGCGTCATCAGGGCTTGCAGCGGCGTATTAGAGCGGGCACGGCGAACACACGAGACATCGCCGTTAGGGGCATCGAAAGTTTGCAGCATCGGGTAGGGCACCGAACGATAGCGGAACGTGTACAGGCTGCGGCGATAACGGTTCGGTCCCTTGTCTTCGGGCCAGATCTTCGGCCCATAGCTGGCCGGCGGCACCAACAGAAAAGCCGGTAGCGGCGGAAAGACGCTGCGGCCACCAATCTGCGGATTCAGCAATCCGCTTGCAGACAAGGCGATATCACGCACGATCTCGCCTTCGACGCGGAAACGCGGCCCACGCGCCAACAAGCGGTTGTACGGATCACGCTCCCGTAGCGGCGGTGTAACATGCGAAGATTGACGATAGGTCGCCGAACACACGATGAGCTTATGGAGCTTTTTCAGGCTCCAGCCGCTCTCCATAAACTCGACAGCGAGCCAATCGAGCAGTTCGGGATGCGACGGCGCTTCGCTCTGCATGCCGAGATCTTCGCTTGTAGCCACCAGGCCGATGCCGAAATAGGTCTGCCAAACGCGATTGACGATGGCCCGTGCCGTCGTCGGCGAGCGGCGATCCACCAGCCAGCGTGCGAAGGTCAGACGATTGGGCGAGCGGGGTTGCGTTAGAGTCCCCAGTTCATTCGGCGGCAACGGATGCAAGAACGCTGGCACACCCGGCTGAACGCGCTGGGCTGGCTTGAGAAAATCGCCACGCTTGAGGATGTGCGTCTCACGCGGCTGCTCACGTGCTTGCAGCACCAGCTGCGACGATCCTTTCGGATGTTGCTTCCACAGTGCCTCAATGCGTTCGTTGGCCTCCTTCCATTCGGGGACGGTTGTGCGCCAGTAACTAAAAATGGCCCCTTCCTGGGCTGGCGTTCGTTGCGCGGGCGGGATAGCGAGGAGATCGCGGATGTGTTGCGGCAGTGGATCAGCCTCGGCATTGGGGTGATCAGTGAGGGAAAAGCGGAAGCGGCCCAGGTTGTTGTTCTGGTTATCGTCGCTGTTCCAACCGCCGTGGTTCTGTACCAGATGGAACGTCAGCACGGCACCTTTGGAGAAACGGATCGGTTTGTCAAACACAAAGACGGCTTTGCGCGGCACATTGCTGCGGCCGGGGCCGATGTCAATGCCCCAGGCTGTCTCGTCTTTGCCATCGATGGCGTATTGAACTGGGCCGGTGACACGCCGCCTGCCGCTTTTGTCATCGAAGATTTCTGCCAGCGGCTTCTCCGTTGGGTTCACGTCCGCCGTTGCCCGTACGATTTTCACCACTCTCTCGTTCCCATGCTCCGCGTGGGAACGAAAAGCCGGGGCAGCGCTGACCTTGAATTCGGTCAAGGCGCATGTGCCATAAATCGATCGGCCTGGCCCGCCCAACGGCAGGTTGGGATCGTTGAGCAATTCCAGGCGGACGGCGGTGACCGTCTTCAGATCGGTCTTGGCCGTGAAGGTGGTGGTGTGCTTGGTCGGTGCGTAGCCTTGGGCGAGGATGGAGCCATCGTCGAGAAGGTAGTGCTTCTGCCCGCCGCTGGCATCCAGCTCCGGCCGCACGACGGTCCACTTCGGCTGATTGTACTTGACGCTGTCTTCCCAGGCGTGCATGCGCTGGCGCCAATCGGGATGGCGATGCCGCAGCTCGTTTTCGAGAGCATGAATTTGTCGAAAAATGTCGGCCCGCCGCATCTGCTCGTCCGGTGTGTAGACGGCGATGTTCGCTTCATGGTCGTTATTGAGGAAAGCGAACATCTGGTAATATTCGGCCTGCGTCAAGGGATCGAATTTGTGATTATGGCACTGAGCACATTGGATGGTCAGACCGAGGATGCTCTTGCCAATGGCGTCCATACGGTCGAACATCGCCTCCATGCGGAATTGTTCCGGATCGACGCCGCCCTCTTCGTTGAGCATCGAATTACGCAGGAACCCTGTTGCCACTTTCTGATCTTGCGTGGCATTGGGAAGTAGATCGCCAGCTAGCTGTTCGATAATGAATTGATCGTAGGGCAGATCGCGGTTGAGAGCGTTGATGACCCAATCGCGGTAGAACCAGACCTGCCGCGATTTGTCTTTCTCGAAACCGTCGCTGTCGGCATAGCGAGCCGCATCAAGCCAGTGCCGGCCCCAGCGCTCGCCGTAGTGTGGATTGGCTAACAAACGATCAACAACTTTCTCGTAAGCCTGCTCACTCGTATCGGCGCGAAAGGCATCCACTTCTTCGATTGACGGTGGCAGCCCAATCAGATCGAGATAGAGACGGCGAATAAGTGTGACGCGATCGGCTTCTGGCGAGGGCTTCAAACCCTCTTTTTCCAGTCGCGCCAGCACAAAGCCATCGATAGGATTGCGGCCCCACGTCTCGTTCTTCACGACGGGCAGCGGTGGCCGCACCGGCGCTTGGAAGGCCCAATGATGCTTCCACGGTGCATCATCGCCGGCCAATGCATCCGGCCAAGCGGCACCTTTATCAATCCAATCGCGCAGCAATTTCACCTGAGTCTCGGATAGCCGCTCACCTGAGGGCGGCATGACCTCCTCGTCATCATGGGAGGTGACACGGCGAAGCAATTCGCTTTTCGTGCTGTTGCCGGGAACGACGGCCGGCTTGCCCGATTCGCCGCCGCGTAGGGCGCTGGCCCTCACATCGAGACGCAGCCCCGCTTTGTGCTTACGGCCATCGTGGCAAGAAAAACAGTGACGTTTGAAAATCGGTTGGACATCGCGCGCGAAATCAATACGAGACGGCTCCGCAGCGAACGAGTCGGAGACATAAGCGATAGCGATTAAGATGACGGCAAGCGACTGTCCGGTTCGCACGGTTCTCTCCTTCGGTGGGGTAACACAAGGGTAGGCCGGAAGTTCGGACCTCCGGGGCAGGTAGGTTGCGGCGATGACGTACTTAATCATTTTAATAGCGCAAGTGTGTCCTGCCCATAAGAGCTAACGGATAAAGCGGAGTCGCGACTGTCAAGGAGCGGTGGTAAGTACAGAATCTGCTGTTCTCTTACGGTCACGGCTCAGATTGCCAATGGCCGAAGAGTCCTTGTGGTAGGTTAGGGACAGCGATACGATACTGCACAGTGCAGCATATCTTTCTTCCAAAATGGAAGGCGAGGAAGGGGAGAGAAAGCATGGCAGCCAGCAAGCCTCCTAACGCCATATCCAGCGCAGCTCGTTGGCGGGAACTCACCTGGGACGATTTGGAGGAATGGACCGGCTCGCGTTCCTTGGCGAAAGGACGCGGTTATCAGCGCTCCGGACATGTGCGTGACTTGGCCTGTTCCGCAGAGGGTGTCCTGCTGGCGTGGGTGCAGGGAACCCAGCGCTACGCCACGCAAGTGGAGCTGATTGCTGAATCAGGCGAGCGCGTCCGGCCATTCTCACGCTGTACCTGTCCGCTGAGTACCGACGGCTGCAAGCATGGTGTTGCTGTCGTCCTCGCCTATCTGGAGACGCTCAAACGAGGCGAAGCGGTCCCCCTGGCGGCCCCCGACGACCGGCGCTGGCGGTGGCTGTATGGCCGCGAAGCCGAAGAGGCGGGGGAAGAAGGTTTCGATGACGTGGAGGAAGATTGGGAAGAGGAGGAGTGGACGACAACGCGCCGGTCCCGCGAGCGCTTCCCGAAAGCCCTGCGGGCCAGCTGTGCAGAGAAGATTAAAGAGAGTGGTAATATTCGCGAATATCTGGAAGGCTTGTCTGCGGCCGAGTTGGTCGCCTGTGTGACACAATTAGCCGAGCGCTATTCCGAAGTGGCGCGCGAACTCAAGAATCGGGCTGCACTGGCGCGCGGCGAAACAGGTGAATTGATTCGTCAGGTCCGCAAAGAAATCCGCCGTTTGACCGCGCAGCTGGCCTGGTACAACCACTGGACTGGCGAAGGTGAATATCCCGATTATAGCGACCTTAAAAATCGCTTTAAACAATTATTGGAGAATGGCCAGGCCGACGCTCTTCTGGAGTTGGGTGAAACTTTGTTCAGGACCGGCCAGCAACAAGTCGAATCCTCGCACGATGAAGGCGAAACGGCTTCCGGCATCGCCGATTGTTTGACCATCGTGTTCCAGGCCGTGTTGGCATCAAGCTTGCCCGATGCACGGAAGCTACTGTACGTCATCGATATGATGCTGTGTGACGAATACAATCTCTGTCACGGTGTCGAGTCTGTGCTGGATCGGTCGTGGCCTGCGGCCGCCTGGTCCGAAGCGGCGGATGAACTGACGCGCCGCCTGCGCGCCCTGCCGAAACCGCGCGGCAACGATTTCCATGAGTGCTACCAACGCAACAAACTCACCGACTGGTTGATCGATTGTCTAAGGCACGCCGGGCGCGATCAAGAAGTTTTGCCGTTGTGCGAAGAAGAGGCACGCCTCACCCACAGCTACCCAAGACTGGTGACGTATCTGATCGAAGCGGGACGATTGGAAGAAGCCAAACGTTGGGCATGTGAAGGGATCAAACGGACAGAAAAGCATTGGGCGGGTATTGCTCAACAGTTGCGCGATCAGATGCGTGAACTGGCTGAGCATGAGGGCGACTGGGCCAACGTGGCGGCGATGCGTGCCGAGGAATTTTTTAAGCATCCAAGCCTTAATTCATTACATCAACTTCAAGAAGCAGCCGACAAGGCTGGTTGGGGACCGGAAGTTCGCGCTGCGGCATTACGCTTCCTGGAAACAGGCGTTTGTCCTACCCCGGCCCCGTCTGGTCTCGCCAAGAAACCCCCACGCCGAAAGGCGGCCTCAGCCTGGCCATTGCCCGCGCCGGCAGACTCAATCCGATCTGCCCAAACCGGTGTCGAAGCGAAACCGCATTTTCATGTATTGCTCGAATTGGCTCTGGAAGAAAAACGCCCAGATGACGTACTGCGTTGGTACGATAAATTGACCGCCGGACAGCAGCGACATTCGTTCGCCAGGTACGGCGACGCCTTCCTTCGAGGAGAAGTTGCCGATGCCATCGCGGCCACGCATCCGGATCGGGCCATCATGTTCTATCAGCAGATCATCGAGCGACACATTGCCCAAACCAGTCCCTCCGCTTACGAGGCGGCGCGTCCTTTTCTCCGCAAGCTGCGTGATCTGCTGCAACGGCTGAACCGACAGACCGAATGGACGCGTTATCTTGCTCAGCTCCGCGATACGAATCGCCGTAAACGACGTTTGCTGGAAGTGCTCGATCGCCTGGACAATCGGCGCATCGTAGACGGCTGACCTTTTTGTTTTTTGCTGGCCTCAGAGGAGGTACTCGAGTATGCCCATTTCTGCGATAATTCGTGATGTTTTTGGCCATTTTCAGAACCTGAATCTGTTGGCTTTATTGCATGACCTGCAACAAGATCGCATAGCGAGGCAAGCGTGGACGCACGGCGGATTGCTGTGCCCAATAGCGCATGGGCTGCCAGCGGGTCAGCAGGTGCAGCGGTTGAGCGTGCTGGGGCAGATTGCTGAGCTGGGGCAGGGCTGCGATTTGGCCGCGCGCCTGCTGGGTGCCGATCCCGCCGCTGTGCTGCGTTTTGTACGCAGCTGGGATGCTGAAGCGTTCCGTCGCTCTTGGTTGTGGCGCCAGCTGGATGAGCTATGGCAAGAGCGCCTGGCCGATGCCGAGGCCGTGCAAGAAATGTTGCAGCAGCCGCGCGTAGCCAGTAAGACATAGGGTGAGCCGCCTCGCCATCCGCAAGGAGATCTTTCCATGACGCGCCATCTGAGTGCCTTCCTATTTGTCTCATTCTGCGTCTGGGCCATAGCTGCTGCCGATGCTCTGGCCGGCAAGGTCCATCAAAAGCTCTACGTCACCAACAGCGCCGGCGATGATGTGACGGTTATCGACGTGGCCACGAACAAACCGATCACCACCATCCAGGTCGGTCCGCATCCGCACGGCATCGCTGTGCCTGCTGCCGAGGACTTCATCCTCGTCACCATCGAGGGCAAAAAGCCCGGCGATTTGGTGTGGATCGATCCGCGCACGGATCGCATCGTGCAGCGCATGGAAGTGGGGCCGGAGCCGAACCAGCTTGCTGTCACACCCGACGGCAAAATCGCCTATGTTCCATGCAGCGACGGCTACTGGGACATCGTTGATGTTCGCGGGGCCAAAGTCGTCAAGCGCCTGTTCACCGGCGGCCGGCCGCACAACACGCTTTGCTCCCCCGATGGCAAATACATGTATTTGGCCCCGATGGGTGATATCAAGAAAGTTCTCATTGCCGATACGTCTACTCATAAAATCGTTGGAACCATTCCCTTCAGCAACGTCGTTCGCCCCATTGCTCTGACTGCGGATGGGAAACGGCTGTTCGCCGAAGTAGATGGTCTAATCGGCTTCGAGGCGGCCGACATTGCCCAGCGCAAGATGGTCCATCGCGTCGCTGCCGAGTTGCCGGAAGCACAGCGCAAAATTGCCAGCCGCAGCCACGGCTTGGGCGTCCGGCCCGATCAGAAGGAACTTTGGGAGTGCGACGTGGAGCATGGCGACGTCCACGTCTACGACATCACCGGCGATCGGCCCCAGCAAATCGCCGCCATCCCGATCGGCACACGCATCTACTGGTTGACCTTCAGCCCCGACGGCCAGACGTGTTATGTTGCGGCACGCGGCCGAAATGCCGTGGCGGTGGTCGATACAGCGACGAAAAAAGTGACGGCACGCATCGCAGCTGGCCAGGAACCGAAACGCTTGCTTGTCGTTCGGGTTACGGAGGAATAAAGCGCCTTCTACTTCTTCGTGTATTCCTTCAAATAGCCCTGAAACTGCTGGCGATGCCCTTCCTCATCAGCCAAGAGTGTGATGGCGAGATCCTGGGTGACGTAATCTTCGCCGTCGGTCAGCTTGATAAGAGTGCGATAGTGGTTGATGGCCTCTTCCTCGGCTTCGAGGACGCCGCGGATAACATCGACAACGTCAGTGGTGTCCTCACGTGGTTGCAGCGATTTTTGCGTCATTTTCAGGGCCAGGCTGCCGGGTACGATGCCGCCCAGTTGCTTGATACGTTTGCCTAGCTGCGTGGCGTGGCCCAATTCGCCCTGAATGTCCGCAGCCAACGCTTGCTTGATGAAATCGGCGCGGACACCGTCGAGATTAATACTGTTGGCCAAATAATTGGTGACGGTCTCCAACTCCATGTTGTAAGCCTTGCACAAGGCATCGAGGATCTGTTCGCGCGTCACTGCCATTGGATTGCTACTCCTTCCAGGGTTTGCTTAGGACCAGGACGACCCGGCCGGCTTCCGTCTGCACGGCCGGGTTGGGATTGTGAGCCAATTTATCGAGGTTGGGCCGAAGGCTGGACAGATTCAGCTGCGGGTTCTTGCGATGTAATTCGGCGACCGCTTTGAGGGCGTTGAGCATGATCTGGACCACCACGGCCTGATCGGGTTGCTCGGCACCGTCCTTCTTCGATTGTACGACGAAGATGCGGCGCAGCTCTTCTTCGTCGAGCATGGTTTGTAAGAGCGTAAGGCGTACCTTCCAGCCCTGGCGGGCCAAGGCGATAGCGGCATTGACCTGCACGCGGAAGCCGGGTTTTTTGACCAGCTGGCGACTCTCTTGCTCGGTGTTCTCAGCCTCCAGCTTGGCCAGTTCTTCCTCGCCTTTACCGGGGTCATCGCACAGACGGAGCAACGTCTTCTCCAAGAGGACGTTTTCCTCGGCGGTACCGCTCCAGAAATTCGCAGCGAATGCAGCCAACTCACGCAGTGAGGGGTCTTCGGCATCCGCACATTTCGAGAGGACGCGATCCATCCCCAGGGCACTAAGCCGGCCTTCTTGACGATTTTTCAGATAATTGAGAGATTCTTTCGCCGCAAATGCTTGCTCGCCGCTACCAGCCGCCGTCTCCAACTGCGCAAGGACCGCGTCTTGCTGTTCGGCCGAGAGTTTGTCGAAACGCTTGAGGTTCTCGCCGAGATTGGCCAACGCCCACAGGGCTTGCCGCCGCCGGGCCGCCAAGGCGCGCGGTTCCAACCCGCTCTGCTGCATGGCCAATTCTTCCAGCACCGGTATACCGACCGGGACCATGAAATGCCCCAGACATTGCATCAGAAGAAGAACGTAATCGCGGTCGGGTTCGAGTTTGGCCAACTCGCGTGCTTTCTCATCCGGCGATAGTTTCGCGAAATGTTCAGCGTGCGCCTTCTCAAACGGAGCGCTGCTGTCGAGGGTGCGGCGCAATCGCTGCGTCAACTGCAAAGCGAAAGTGCTGTCCGAGGCAAGATGGTCGTCACGCAACAAAACCTGGGCAAGATCGTTGGCAGTACGCCAGCGGATATCCCTGTTGGTATTGTCCAGGTCGCGTAGAAACTGCTCCGGTGCGGCACTGCCCCAGGTGCGGCCCAGAAAATATTGGCCAAACTTGCCGACCAGCGGTTGAACGACGATCAACAACAGCACCAGCCCGCCGACGATGAGCGCCGGCACGCCGAAGAGACGAAAGAACATGCTGCCCGTCGGTGGCGTCACGGTCGGCAGACCCGGATTTGCTTGCGGAGAACGGGAAGGATCGAACGACATCGATGCACCTCAAAAAATAGCTAAAAAAATAGCTAATCGCGGATACAACGGATGACGACAGATAAAGTGTCTCAAAATTCTTTTTTTATCCATGTCCATCTGTGTTATCCGTGGTTAATTTTAGCAAACGCAGGGCATTCGTCCGATAGACTTGCTCCAACACATCCGGCGGCAAGGCCAGGCCGCGCAACATCGGCGTGTCCCCTCCTACACCCCCCAAAGGGGTGGGGGTAGAGGGGGATGAAGGCGTGAAATCGGGATCTTGGATGGGACTTGGCCCCTCCCAGTCACTCTCCCAGAGCGTGCGTTGGCACCAATAACGGCTGACGTAGTGTTCACGTACCAGGCCGGGCCGCGTCACCAGATCGGAGCCGTACAGGAAGCGTGTGGGATGCCGGCAGATCAACCCGCGGATGACGTCGCGGCGAGCCGAGACTTCGCGGATTTGCCACTTGGCCGCGATGGTATCCAAGTACAGGTTGGGATAACGTTCGAGCAACTCCTCCAAATGATCGGGATGTTCGGGGTCGCCGCCCATGTGAGCGGCAATCCAGGTCAGGTCCGGGAACATCTCGATCATGCGGCAAAAGGGCGGATATTGGTCGGCTTTTGTGCCGTAGCGAGTTGTGTCGGTGTAGACTTTGTGGAACCAGATATCAGGATCGGCGACGTGGACCATAATGATACGGATACCAGCGGCGCGGGCACGGCGAGCCGTTTCGATACGCCAGGGAGCATCGACGAACAGGCCGCGCTCTCGGCCGCGCGGCGCCGCCCAGAATTTGAGGATCTCGATGCCTTGTTCCAAATAGCGCTCAAGCAGTCGATACGCCGATTCGTCCGGCTCATCCTTCTTCTTGTTAATGACGCCGTTGAAACCCAGACGATCGCCGAAAGCATCGCGCAAGAGTGGAATGTCTTCCACAGGACACATGGTATACGTGCGGGCGATGCCGAACTCTGCGGCAACATCGAGCATCATACGAGCCTGGTTGACATTGTCTTCGACAATGATATCCGGCTTGTCGAAATTGCGCGGCCGCATGACGTGAGCGTGAATATCGATCAGCGGCGGCCCCATATAGCGAAAGTGCTGGCGCTCGGAGTAGTCCTGGCCGGTGACATTATATTCGGGAGTACGGATAGTTTCGGTAGCGCTCATCTCAGTTCTCAGGGTTGGCAAGCGAGATCGCGTTAGCAACGCCCCGCTCAGGATGCTAACGCGGCCCCGCTCGCCGAGATATCAGAACAAAACCGGCTTGCCCAGCTTGCGGCGCACAACACTGAACTGTCCGGCATGCATCAGCGTATGGTTGGAGACCAGCATCAAAAATGCGCCCAACGTCGGCGCGAACTGGGCCATGTTGCCACTGCTCGGTCGGTCCAGGTCGGCATCCGACAGTTTGGCGACCGTCGCCTTGGTTGCTTCACGGATCCGGTTGAAAAGATCAACATATTGCTGTTTGGTGAGGAACCCCTTGGGCGGCTCTTGTGCCGCTGTTTCCTTGCCGTGCTGCTCGGCGAAGCCGGCTGGCAACTCCGGATAAGCTGCATTGGGCAGCTGACTACGGACCAGGTGTATCTCGGAAATGATGAGGTGACCGAGTTGCCAGGCGATGTGGTTGGCGCCCGACACAGGCCGAACCAGCAGATCGGCGTCCGACAGATCTTTCAGATACTCATTGGTCAGGAACTGAGTGCCGTTCAATCCCGCCTCAAGGACTTGACAAGCCTTCATAAGCAATCCTTTCTTCACTGGAGGTGGCGAAACCCATGCCAAATCATTGTACGTCCGCGCTGGCGATCCGGCACGGCCCTGATATACCAACGCCATCCAATAGACCGTCTCGATCGTGTTCTTATTCAGGGAGACAGCAGCAATGGCCGAGCCGCTTCGCTGTGTACGTGCCGATGGCATCGTAGCAGGCTGGGACTTCAGCACCGGCGCCGTCAAGTGCCTGGCTTTCGACCTCGACGGCAACAAGCTCGCCGAGGTGCGTTTACCCACAGACCTGTGGACCGACGGCGGCGTGTCTGAGCTGAACTTGATGCAGCTGGAAGGTCAGGCCCTGGCCAGTCTGCGCCTTTTGGGAGCGCAATTAGGAGAAAAACAAGCAGCACGGTGGATAGCGGGTGGTATCTCGGCCACCCACCACACTGCCGGCCGCATCGACGCCAACGCCGTGCAGATACGGCGCGCTATCTGTTGGAACGATCACAGTCTCGCTCCGTATTATGCGCGCGGATTGGAACGGCTGGGCGGACAGGAGAAAGTCATCAGGGCTATCGGCGGACCGTGGGCTATTCGCTATACACTCAGCCATCTGATTAAAGACGAGGATTGTCTGCCGCTGGAGGCCTGGCAACGCACCAAACGCCTGTTGCCGCACGGCCCACTGGCGGCTGGCTACCTCACCGGCAATTTCGACGCCATCAGTGTTTCCGCCGCTGCCTCGACCGGCATCATGAACCTGCGCAGCTGCAAATGGTCGCGTTTCATGCTTGGTGCTTTGAGTGATCCAAAATTGCGCCAATTAGCCTGGAAGCACTTGCCGCCCATTGTGGAAGCGGACGAACCGCTCGGCGAACTGTTGCCGTCGGCAAAACTGTTCGCGCGCATCGATCTGCGCAAGCGCGGGCCGCTCCTTTTCCCCACTTCGGACGATCAGGCGGCTGGCCTGGTCGGCGGCGGCGCTGTCGATGCCGGCCAGGTGGCGATCGTTTTGGGGAACTCTGCCGTCGTCAATTCGTCATCCTCCAAACTGCCGACTGGCGGCACGCTCGACGCCATGCGGCTGAATTGGGGCCCGTATCTGTGGATGCGCTGCTATAACAACGGAGCACAGTTCCTCGATCGTGTCCTCGGCCCTCGGCCGGATTGGGAGCAACTGGAGCGCACAGCCCGCGCCTGTCCACCGGGCGCGGAGAGAACGATGGTGCTGCCCTTCATGGCACCGGAGCCCTCGCTGGGCGTCCGCGAGCCGCGGTTGGAATGGATCCCAAACGAGCCGAAGGAGCCGGGCAAGAAGTTCCGGGCGGCGCTGGAAGCGCTGGCATACCTGATCGCGCTGGCCGTGCGCGAACATGAAGCAGCGGGGCAGAAAATCACACGCCTCACTGTTTCCGGCGGCATCGCTCGGAGCGAGTTGATGTGCGAAATCCTGGCGACCGTGTTGGAACGTCCGCTAGAACGTTTGCAGTCCTCGGAGGGACCGGCGTTAGGTGCCGCCGTGACGGCTCTGGCGGCCTATGAATCGCATCAGCGGAAAGCACGCAAGATTAAAACGCCCTACACGGTGGCCGATGCTGTGGCGCGGCTGGTCAAGTTCCGTACTCCCGTAATGCCAAATTCCGCATGGCAACAGGCGTACCGCGAGGGTTTGCGTGTGTTCGAGCAGCGTTTGTGAGTCTCTGTTCGTA
>JAJPHU010000229.1 GCA_021325115.1 Planctomycetota bacterium
CTCCCATTTCCCTCCCCCTTGTGGGGGAGGGTTGGGGTGGGGGGACACCACCCCTGGGCTCCCTTGCCTTGACACCTCCTACCTCTTCCCTCCCCCACGAGGGGGAGGAGGTTTTGTCCGGTAACTCTTACGCTTCCGGCTCGCTAGTTAACGCGATGCAGCCATGGCCCCAGGGCATACGATAACCATAGCGATAACCCGCAGGCAATACGCAGGGCCGCCTGCACCACCACCCACCATAAGGTACTGTTGAGCATCTGACTGGAGCTGATCAGGGCACTCCGGACCTCGGCGGCCACCATCTGGCGGGGATTGATGCGGCCCAGCGTAAAGAGACGTACCATCGGCGCCGTCCACGAACGCAGCCAATATTCGGCCTGATCAAAGTATTTTTCCAGTTGTGCCTGATTGATAGCCGTCACACGGACCATGCCCCAGATGTCGAAAGCGATCATGGCCAGACTGCAAACGAGCACTATCGGCCAGACCGGATACAACGACGCCAGCTGCGCCAGGGTAAATTCGTCAGCCTGGGGCCACAGCCATTGGCTCGCTAGCAGGTTCACAAAGAAGATCAGCAACAGTAGCACAAGCGGCAGAACCGTTCCCCAGGTGAGGAAGATGTGAACGTGTTGCCTGACCAGGACAAGCAAGTGCGGCCAACGATTAGGCATACTGCGCACCAGCCGGACGATGGTGGCATATTGGCGCAGGCGCACCCAGGTTGAGAGCAAAAACATGACAGCCAGGTAGAACCCGAAGAAACGAATCAGTCGTAGTTCGAGCAGCCACGCCATGACAGGCTCGGCGTTTGTGGCCAGGGATCAACGGCGGGTCTTGGGGCCGCCCTTGGGAAGTTTACCATACCCGCGGCCCCCTCGCATTACCAGTCTGTTGTGCTGATAAGATGGATAGTATGATACAACCGACCGCAATGCCGTGGACGCTGGCCGCACGTTGGATTTTTCCCGTGAGTGGCCCACCAATATCTGATGGCATCCTTACCATCGTCGGCGAGCGCATCGTCTCCGTTGAACCAGCAGGCCGGCGTACTGCTGACATAGATCTTGGCGATGTCGCTATTCTGCCTGGCTTCGTTAATGCTCATACCCATCTCGATCTTTCGGGATTGCGCGGGCAGTGTCTACCGTGCGCTGATTTTACGGGCTGGCTGCGGCAAGTCATCGCTCATCGACGCAGCACGACACCAGGGCAGATCGAGTCCGCTGTGCGTGTCGGACTGGCCGAGAGCTTGCGGCACGGCACGACCCTGCTCGGCGACATTGCAGCGGGAGGCGCGAGTTGGCCGATCCTGGTGAAGGCACCGCTTCGCAGCGTGGTCTTTTACGAAATGTTGGGCCTAACGAAAGAGCGAGCGGAGCAATCATGGGAAGCAACGCGTATTTGGTTGAAGACACATCTCCCGACGAACTGTTGCCGGCCAGGGTTGAGTCCACATGCGCCTTATAGTGTGCGTGCAGAGCTGTTTGCGCGGGCGGCACGGTTGGGACGTGATTGGCAGTGCCCGATGGCTGTCCATCTGGCAGAAAGCCGCGAGGAATGGGAATTACTGCATCATCATTGTGGACCATTTGTCGCTTTTCTCAAGAATCTTGGTGTTTGGGATGAGGATGGGCTGGCGTCGAGTGAGAATTCTATTATGAGTTTATGTGGCCAGCACATCCCAACATTATTTGTGCATTGTAACTATGTGACGCCATCCGTGGATGTTCCCCAGCATAGCACCATCGTCTATTGTCCACGCACACATTCTGCATTTGGTCACGCGCCGCATCCCTTTCGCCATTTTCTCCAACGTGGCGTCCGCGTCGCTCTCGGCACCGATAGCCTTGCTTCCAATCCCGATCTCAGCATGCTGGCCGAGGTACGCCATCTGCATCGGCAATGTCCCGACGTGCCTGGCGCTGTGCTGCTGCGTATGGCCACGCTATCCGGCGCGGAGGCATTGGGCTGGGCTGAGGAAACCGGCAGTCTCGAAACCGGCAAGTCTGCCGATCTTGTCGTCGTACCACTTGCCCCGGGTATAAGTTGCGATCCGTATCAGCGACTTTTTGACTCTGATTTGCCTGTGCAGCGCGTGCTCTGCCGCGGTCACTGGCTCATGCCGTTTGCAGTTGAATCACAATCGCCTTGAATTGAGGATAGAAAAGTCATATCTCTGGTTATATGAGTTTATTTGTAGGGAACATTAAGAAGAGGATCTACATAATGCCGCTTGGTTATCTTTGTTTGGTCTTGCACGCGCATTTGCCATTCGTGCGCCATCCTGAATACGAGGACTTCCTCGAAGAAGATTGGCTCTATGAAGCAATCACCGAAACGTACATACCACTACTCGAAGTTTTCGAAGGATTGGAACGCGACGGTGTCGGTTGGCGTTTAACCATGTCTGTGTCGCCGACCTTGGCTGCAATGCTTAGCGATCCGTTGTTGCAATATCGCTACGTCCGCCATCTCGACAATCTTATTGCCCTGGCCTGCAAGGAAATCGAGCGCACACGCTTTGAACCGGAGTTTCATTCTCTCGCTCATATGTATCATCAGCGCTTTTGTCGCGCCCGTGAAGTGTTTGTCAACCAATATGGCAACAATCTGTTGCGTGGCTTCAAGCATTTCTTCGATACAGGCAATTTAGAATTGATAACCTGCGCCGCGACACATGGCTTTTTGCCTCTGATGATCTGCAAGAATGCCCAGTGGGCACAGATTGAGATTGGTTGCCGCGAATTTGAGCGTCATTTCGGCCGCCGACCGCAAGGCATCTGGCTACCGGAGTGCGGCTACACACCGGGCCTGGAAGAGTTGCTGGAAAACGCTGGTCTACGCTACTTTTTCACGGATACACATGCTGTCTTGTTCGCCGAACCACGGCCACGCTTCGGCGTCTACGCACCCATTCTGGTATCCGGCAGCAACGTTGCTTGTCTGGCCCGCGATAGTGAATCATCCAAGCAAGTCTGGAGCGCTATCGAAGGCTATCCTGGCGATTATAATTACCGCGATTTCTATCGTGATGTCGGTTTCGACCTCGATTATGAATATTTGAAGCCTCATTTACATAAGATCGGTATTCGTAGCTTACTCGGTATTAAATATTATAAGATAACGGGACATACCGACCATAAATTGCCTTATAACCCCAAAAATGCCCTGGAAAAGGCTGCCGAGCATGCCGGCAATTTCATGTTCAATCGTGAGAAACAGGTCGAATGGTTGTCCGGTTCCATGGACGGCCGACCAGCACTGATTGTCGCGCCCTATGATGCCGAGCTATTCGGCCATTGGTGGTTCGAGGGTCCGGATTGGATCAACTTTCTACTGCGAAAAATGCATTTCGATCAACAGACAGTGAAAACCATCACGGTGCCAGAATATCTCAATCGCCATCCGCGCCTTCAAGTGTCGCAGCCGACGCTATCAAGCTGGGGCTATAAGGGCTACTGCGAAGTATGGCTGGAAGGCTCTAATGATTGGATTTATCGCCATCTGCACGAAGGGGCCGAGCGCATGGTGACCTTGGCCCGCGCCAATCCTGATCCGTCGCCACTGCGGCGCCGCGCGCTCAATCAGGCCGCCCGCGAGTTGCTCTTGGCTCAATCGAGCGATTGGGCTTTCATCCTCAAAACCGGTACAATGGTCGAGTACGCCAAGGAGCGCACGCGCATTCACGTGAACAATTTCAATCATCTCTATGAAACGATCCAACGCGATGAAATCGACGAGAGTTGGCTCAGCGGCATCGAGGGCCGACACAATCTATTTCCGGATATTGACTATCGCGTTTATGCTTTACTTGGCCAGGAACGCTATTCCCAACCTTTCGGTCTTGCTATACCATCACCACCGTTATGAGACGCCAGCCCGCAACGTCGGCCAGGGCAACCTTTGCTGACGCTGCGGGCTGGTTGCGCTTATACTTCCCAGTATTTCTTCTGTCCCGCTGCCGTCAGCAGGGCACGCTTGACGGCGACGGCGATGAGTTTGACTTTGTAAGCGTTTTGACTCAGCGGCATGGCGCCTTCTGTGGCGGCTTCGCCAGCGGCACTGGCCGTTGCTTCCGTCACTTCCTTGCCCTCGATCGCTTTGGCTGCCGCCACGGCGATATGCGGCGTCGGGGCGACGTGGCCCAGCACGATACGCACATCCCTGGCTTTCTTGTCCTCATACTTGAAGGCGACAGCCGCCTGCACCAACGGCCAATCGTAGGACTGCTTGTGCCGTACTTCGTAACTGGCATTTTTCAGTCCTTTAGCGTGGAGTGTCACCGACAGCACCATCTCGTTTGCTGCCAAGACGTGTTCGCGCTCCCTCGCCGAGCCAGGAGCATGGAAGAAGTCGGCCAGCTTGATCGTGCGTTTGCCTTTCGGTCCTAGCACTTCGGCGCTGGCGTCCAGGGCGATCAGGGCCGGCGCCAATGTCGAAGGATTAACAATGACGCACTGGTGTCCCTGGGTGAAGATGGCGTGATAACGGTTTTCGCCGTCGATGGCGAAGCACTTGTCGCCACCCTTGAGCAGGCAGTGCGTGTGTTCGTCGCGGAAGTACCAGCAGCGGTTGCGCTGACACAGGTTGCCGCCCAATGTGCCCATGTTGCGGATCTGCGGCCCGCCGATATCGCCTGCTGCCGTGGTCAGGGCCGGGAAGTGCTGCCGCAGGTTCGGCTCCTCAGCAAGGAAGGCGAGGGTAGTCCGAGCACCGATGATCCAGGTGTTTTTGTCCGCTTCTTTCCCTGCGGCGTCGTCGCGGCCGGTGATGTGGCCAACACCAACGCCCGCCAAGCGTTCGATCCCGCTCAGACTGATGACCTTATCCGGCTGGGCGATGTATTCTTTCTGCAAATCGAGCAAATCTGTGCCGCCGGCCAGCAGCTCTGCCGTGCCCCATTTATCATCGAGCAGGGCCACAGCTTGCTCGGCCGTCTTCGGTCGATAGTAGGTGAAGTTTTTCATTGTCCCCCTCCTTTCGCAGCCAGGGCGGCCAAGACACGTTCAGGCGTGAATGGCGTGTGCGGGACGCGCACGCCGAGAGCGTTGAAAATGGCATTGCCGATGGCGGCATGCGTCGAGATCACCGGCGGCTCGCCGACGCCGATGACACCGCGCTCCGGCATGTCGTGCAAATATACGAGGATTTTTGGCATATCTTCGATGCCGCCAAGCTTGTAAAACTCCATGTCCGGGTTGACCTGCCGGCCAGTCACGCGGTCCATGATGCGTTCCTCGAATAGCGCATAATTCAGACCCATAATGACGCCGCCGGCCACCTGTGATTCGCAGGTCAGACGGTTGACGACCATGCCGCAATCCTGTACGGCAACAATCTGCGTGCAACGGACCACGCCGGTTTCGGTATCGACCAGCACTTCGGCGATCTGCACACCGCCGACGCCGGAGCTGGACACATCCTTGTTCTCCGGCTTGTTCGATTCGGCCGCAGTCCAGAAGCCGGTTGCCTGAGCTTTTTCCTCGCCCAGAGCGGCGCAGGCTTTCTTCCAATCCCAGCTCTTGCCGCTGGCGCGATCCACCACTTTGCCGCGCTCGATGACCAGGTCTTCCGCCTTGGCACTGAGCTTGGGGGCGATCTTGGCGAACAGATCGTCGCGTGCTGCCGTGGCGGCGCGCAGCGTGGCCGGCGCCTGCGAGGGAACCGTGGTGCTGCCGCCCGAACCGCTGGAAGCCCCATTAGGACTTTCGCCGAATTGCAGGGTAATTTGCTCTGGTTCCAGTCCCAAAATCTCGGCCGTTACCAGGGCCGTCACAGTGCGCTGGCCGGTGCCGAGATCTTGCGACGAGGTGCGGGCTGTTACAGAACCGTCGGCGCTGATGATGACGGTGCATTCGTTGCGTTGCGGCACGGCCTGGCCGGTCCAGGTGTGCAGAGCCATGCCGATGCCGTGCTTGATGATGCCCGGCGTCTTGCCCGGCGGATGCCATTTCTCCTTCCACTTGGACAGGGCCGCCGCGATTTCGATTTCGCGCGTGTAGATAGTGTGCCGCAAGGCGGGCAGCGAGTGCGGCGCATTCTGCATGGCGTTGGGGTCGTTTTGCGGCAGATTCTTCAAGCGCAGTTGCATCGGGTCCATCTCTAGCTTGGCCGCTAAGTCATCGAGGATGAACTCGGTGAGGGCGCAGTTCTGCGGATGATTAGGCGCCCGCATGGCCCGCTGGAGTTGGGTATTGGTGCGGATGCGTACGTGCTTGCGCTTGTGTTCAAACGGATAAACATAGGGCAAAGCGTTGAATGTCACCGTATCGCTGAGGCCGACGCCGGGTGTGCCATAGCAATCGACTTCGTAAGCCGTGACTTTGCCGTCCTTGGTGGCGCCGATCTTCACCTTGCCGTAGGCCGAGGGCCGGCAGCCGCCAGCAGTGATCTCGCTGGCGCGATCGAGCATGAGCTTGACTGGCGCATTGGCCTTCCGCGCCAGTTCGGCGGCCACGATGCCCTGAATATCGGGACCGAATTTGCTGCCGAAACCACCGCCCATGTAGTGCGTGATGCACTTGACCTTATTGGCCGGTATGCGGAAGTGTCCCGCAAGGATGGCAGCGGTAGCAGTGACTGCCTGCGTCGAAGCCCATACGGTCAACTCGCCGTTCGCATTCCATTCGGCAACCAAGCCGTGCGATTCCAGGCATTGATGACAAATGGTTGGCACGCCGTAGCTGCCCTCGACCGTCACGGCTGCATCGGCCATACCTTTCTCGAAACCTTGCGACGCCGCCTCCTTGGCCGCCAGCACATTGTTGCGCTTGCCGCCGACCGGCGAGACCGTTTGCGGATCGTTTTTCAACGCATCCTCTTCCTTAACCAGGTGCGGCAGTACTTCGTACTCGATCTTGACAGCGCGAACCGCGTCGAGAGCATGTTCCTCCGTATCAGCGGCGAGGCCAAGAATCTCTTCGCCGGCCCAAAACAGTTCCTCACCGACTTTTTTGATCGGATGAATCGCTTTTACACCCGACATCTTTTCGGCCGCGGCGGTATCGAGACTCTTGATCTTGGCATGGGCGTACGGGCAGCGCAGCAGCACGGCGTGCAACATGCCCTTGCGATTGATGTCGTAGCTGTATTTGGCCTTGCCGGTCGCCTTGGCGGGACCGTCGAGGCGTTGCACTTTGGCGCCGATCAGTCGGCGTTTTTTCGGCCAGGACGTTGCCATGACTTAGCCCTCCTTCTTTCTCGTTCCCAGGCCCGGCTGGTTCTTGCACAGTGCTACGATGGCGTCGCGCATCTGCTGATAAGTGCCGCAACGGCAGATATTGCCGGACAGCGCTTCCTCAATCTCGGCGGGCGTGGCGTTGGGGTTTTGGTCGAAGGCGGCACGCATGGCCACGACAAAGCCGGGCGTGCAGAAGCCGCACTGCTGGGCGTCGTGCTTGACGAACGCCGCCGGCACCGCATCGAGTTTGCCGCCGTCGATGAGGCTCTCGGCGGTCTTGATCTTCTTGCCCTCGGCCTCCAGCGCCAACAAGGTGCAGGAGTAGATAGGTTTGCCGTCTACCATCACTGTGCAAGCACCGCATGTACCGCGATCACAGACGCGCTTACAGCCGGTGACATCGAGGTAATTGCGCAGGGCGTCGAGCAGCGTGACGCGTGGCTCAACATAGGTAGTCATGGCCGCGCCATTGACATCGAGTGTGAGCTGGACAGGCTCCGGCCCGATGGCCTTGGCAGGGCTTTGGGCCGGCGCCTCTTCGGCAAGCGCCGCCGGCACTTCAGCGAGTGCGGCAACCGTGGCGGCGGCGCCGCTGGTACGCAGAAAATCGCGCCGCGACAGGCCCGCTTCGGTGGGACCAACATCTTGCTGGTCGAGGTGGTTATGTTCCCCTGTATCATTCATCAGTCAAGACCCTCCCTCTGCATGGTTGGGATGAAGACGATCCGTGGATCGCGCATTCACAAGGTCGATGCCGAAGATTCTAAGGAGGAACAGGGGCAAGAACAAGGAAAAAAGACGCCAAGATGTCAGAGAAATATACGAGCCGGTGGTGAACCGGCTGTCGGCCTGAATTGGTATCCTGTCAAATCCAGTCAATATTCTGCCGCGGCGTCCATCCGCTCCAAGCTGCTTTTCTGGTGCAGGATACATAATATGCACATAGGCATAACGTAGCTTGATGTTCTCCAAGCCGCGCACCCGTCCCTCTAGCGGCCGGCCTACCTTTCGCTCGAATCGAATAGTGGCACGCTGATTTGACGCAATCTTCGCCGGTTGCCGATCACAGTCGCTAGCCAACGTCCCGTTCTTACCCATTGGCGTTTCCTGATAGCGCACTACGACATATTGTCCGGGTGGCAAATGCTCGAAAACGGTCTCGCCTGGGTTCGTCACGGAAACGGTCGAGAAATGGAAACGGAGGACATCCTCGCTCCAACCCACGCCCTCAAGAATTCGCGATTCGATCATCACGGGCTGTTTGGGCGTCTTGCCCGGCAAATCGCACTCGGTACCGATCGGAAATCGGTCCACTCTTCAGCCGGGGGGACGGCGAGCATGGATTTCAAGCGGCCCAGAAAATTTTTCAAATGACGATCGGGCATGGTTCCCGTTTCCTTGGGCGAGCCTCTCTATCTCTTATTAAGGCAAGCGAGAGAGAAAGTCCGCCATTTTTTCGCGGAACATCGCCTGATGTAGCGAGACGATTACCGGCTCTCCAATAGCCCATCTTCTTCGCGGTCGAATAGGACAATCTTCGTCGATCCTTCGCAGTTCGTCGAGTGTGAGTCGGTCCACTCACTTATTTCGCCACCGGAAACGGATAATGGCGATCTTTAATAGGAAGGCATCTCCTTTGCTACCAACTGGTTCGCCGTCGCCAACGATTCCAGTGTGCCGGCGTCGGTCCAGTAGCCCGGCAGCTCGCGGTAGCTCAGACGGTTGTTTTCCAGATAATGGCGATTGACGTCCGTGATTTCCAACTCACCGCGGGCACTGGGTTTGAGCGTCTTGATGAAGTCGAAGACGTCCGGCGGATAGAGATAAATGCCGGATACGGCGTAATCGCTCTTGGGTTTTTTCGGTTTTTCTTCGATGCTGATGATGCGGCCGTCGCGCAGCTCGGCCACGCCGTAACGCTGCGGATCGGGAACGCGCTTGAGCATGACCCAGGCATGATCCGGCTTTTCGTTGGCCGCAGCAACAAGATCCTTCAGCGAATCACGAAAAATGTTATCCCCCAGAATGACCAACGAGCGTACATCCCGGCAATACAATTCGGCCAACCCCAACGCCTGAGCGATGCCGCCAGCCTCATCCTGCACGCGGTAGGTCAAGCGGCACTGATGTTCACGGCCGGAGCCAAGCAGTTCGACGAAATCGCCCATGTGTTCTGTACCTGATACCAACAGGATGTCCTGGATGCCGGCACCGACCAGCTTCTTGAGTGGATGATAGACCATCGGATAGGGACCGACCGGCAACAGATGCTTGTTCGTCACTTTGGTCAGTTCGCCCAGGCGTGTGCCTTTGCCGCCCGCCAGAATTATGCCGCGCAACGTCATGACGCTTCCCTCCTTTTGTTCAAAGAGCTACCACAGAGAGTCACAGAGAACACAGAGGAAAAACAGAGAAAGAAGAAAGGGAAAGTAATAGAATGATATGTTTCTATTATTTATCTTTTTGCCTTTTTTCTGTGTTTTGTCTCTGTGTTCTCTGTGACTCGGTGGTTGGCTCTTATTCTAATATCAGCGCGGGTCGGCGGCCATGATGACGTGTTGCACGCCGGGGAGACGGCGGACAGCCTGGGCGAAAGTCATGGCATCCTCGCTGGTTGTACCGCCGGGGAAAACATAAACGGTCGTGCCCTGCACCTGGATACGGATCTGTTGATAGCGTGTCTCGCGTCGACGCAGGTGCTCAATAGCTGCGGAGAGGGAGACGGCGGGCGACGCCGGATGCGGATGGGCCGTCAGGCGTGCTCCTCCCCTTCTCTCCTCCCTCAGATGGGGCGGCGGGAGGGGGGGACCAGCAGGAGCAGGCATCTCGGGGGCCAGCAAGGTGATCTGCTGGCTTTGGGTAGTACGTTGCCTTGTCCCTTCATCCTCTATCCTCCATCCTCCCTCAGGAGATGGCGAACCGGGAGACGCCGAGCGTGTCTGTGTTGGACGGTCATCCGGGATGAGCACGGACAAGCGTTTGCCACCCTGCTCGGAGGTAGAAAGGTAGAGATCTTTGGCGCTAACGGTCAGGACGCCTTCGACGTGCTGGGCGATTGTAACGGCTTTTTGCTTGAGTTCCGCTGTCGGCACAGGCCCGGAGAGGCTGGCTACCCCGCCGCTCACGTGGACAGCCAGGTTCAATGGACGTAGCTGGGCATCCTGGCGCAAAACTCGTCGAACCCTCGCCTCGATTTCGATGTCCTTGGGGGTCCGAGTGGAGGAGACGAAGAGGAACGGTCCCGACGGCTCATCTGCCCCTTGCATCCTGGCAGGGAAGCCGAGCAGAGATAGCAGGAGAAATAGGTAAACCAGCCCGCCGTGCAAGCTCTTGGCTCGCAGCGTAAGCAAGGGCATGCCCCTGTTTGTGCTGCGAGCCGGTTCGCCAGCCGTTCGCCATTTCATGTTCCAAGCGGGATGCGTCATGGCCGTTCGCTTTCATGTTGCATCCTTTATTGTGAAGGCTTTGTTCGGCGAAGGAAATGCTGTCTTAAATCTTTTTCCGCTTTCGGCACAGAAAAAAGTACATACAAGCCGAAAATACTGTCTGCGCCTGATCGAGAAGGTGTGCGTCAAATGCCGTGGCGCACGTTTGAGACGTGCGGCCACGCCAGCCATGCCGTCGCCACGGCGACAAGCGGCCACACCGCGACGGGAACCAGCAGCCACAACGGGCGCGAGAGATGAAGCCGGGTGCCTGCCAGCCAAACCGCCAACGGGACCCACACGAACACCCGCGTGTAGCTCCAGGCATCTTCGTAGGAAGCCATGCCAGTCAGCACCGCCAAGGCCACGCCGCCCAGCGCCAAGAACGCTACCACACGATCCGGCGTTCGTGCCGCGAGGTAGACCGCCAGACCGCAGTGCAGCGTCAACAACACCATGCGACAAAAGTGTAGCCCTGCTGAGACACGCGAGCCGGAGAAACCCAGGTTCGTCCAGCGAAACCACATGCCTTTAAATGGCACGCCGAAGAAATAGTCGCTGCGCGGCAAGACCGGCCACGCGCCATAGCCGGCATGTAGCAAGACGGCCCATCCGCTCCACAGCGCCAAAATAGCGACGAGGGCAGCGGCCGTTCGGTATCGTCCCGTCCCAAGAGCGGCCGCAAGAACGACCAGCACCATCGCCACATTTTGTTCGCGGCTGAACAGTGCGGCTACTGTCCACAAGGCGAGGTGATGCCACTTGCCGCCTAGCAGCCAACTGGCCAGCAAGCCGCAGAGAGCGAAGGTCGCCAACGGATCGGTGAGATCACGCAGAAGCGGCATGCCATCATTGACCGCCAACGGCAGGACAAAGCCCCACCAGACATTGACGTGGTAATGCCGCGCCAGCCGAACGCCCAACCAGGCCAAGCCGGCAATGGCCGCGAGGTTGATGAGCGGCAACGCCCAAAAAAGGCGTTGGGGATCACCGCCGCCTGAAAGCACCCAGGCCAAAGCCGGATAAAGTAGACGAACATGGCGATATGCTGGCACATCAAGCTCTGCCGCGTGCCACGTCCAGGGATTGCGAGCGATGGCATAATAAAACTGGCCGTCGAACCCCCCCGTGGCAAAGCCGACGCGCACCGCCTCATAGGGCGGCGTGCCGATCTGCTTTTGTCCGACGCATACCAAAGCTGACAGATCGCCATGAAATGCCGCCAAATACCCAGCGAGCAACGCCATATGCAGGGCGACGGCGGCGGCGACGGGAAGGAGCGATCGAGACATCGTAGGAGTAGAATCGTCGCGCCGCGGGAGCGAACTTGAGAATCTCCCGAAGGAGACGAAAGGAACGAGCCGGGAACGTCAGCACCGGTGGATCTGCCGTCGCTGACGCTCCTGGCTCGTCACTACTCACCAGGGGCGGCTACTTCTTCTCGGGCAGGATCTTCGGCACATCGTTGACGATGGCTTCGATGTCCTGATCCTTCAATTCGCCCTTCTTGAAGGCGTAATTGGATTTGACGATGTGCTTGGTATAGAGCAGGACAGTGACATCGGCGTCCTTGCTGATCTTGTACTCTTGCGGGCCGGCCGGATTGTCGATGCTGAGGACGATATGTTCGAGCTTCTCTTTATCGGCCAACTCCTTCAACTCCTTGTCCAGCCCTTCCTTATCACAGAGGAACACGACGTAGCTGCCCATCCGGCAATCGGCGTTCTTGGCAGTGCATTCGTCAAGCCTTTTGATGAGCTTGGTTACTTGCGGCGTGACTTCACGGGCGAAGACCACAGCCACAGGGTTGGCGCCGTTCTGGCAATAGAGGCAATTCTTTCTGCCTGCCGCCTTGCCGGTGACATTGTACGGATGGAAGGGACCGGGAACGTCTTCGTTCACCTGCGGTCCCGACTGGAGTTTCTCGGCCGCGAATACGGCGCCGGCCAACAGCGCCATGGCCAAACTCAGGCCAGCGATTCGATACATCTTCATACGTTCTTTCCTCCTCGGACGATTGATAGAAACACCTTGCGCACAATCCCTCCAATTCAGAGGGCTTAACACGCTCATTCACTTGTCCCAGCAGCTAGACGCGGGAACCTGCCGGGAGATTCAATCGATTTATTTAGCCCCGCTTTTTTTCGGTTGTTTGAAGTAGGCTTCGATGGCGGCGCAGCAGGATACAACCAAGATTAAGGAGAGCGGGCACGCCGTCACAAAGAGAGGAGAAGTCAGCCAAAGCCGCAGTCCCAGTCAGCCGGAGTGAAGACAGCCGGCGCCGGGATACATGAAAAAGAACCAACAGAACTAAAAGACCGGGAGTGCATCGTTCGCCTCACGGATCAATGGGTCCCTAGAACATGGTAAGGCTTCGTCCAGGGGATCGTCAAGCGTGAAGCATCAGAATTGCAGAAGCCGCCCCACAGCCTGGCACAATTCCGCTGCCTCCGTTTGTTGGGGGGCTTCGGCGATGACACGGATGATCGGCTCTGTATTACTCGGTCGAACGTGCAACCAGCGATCCGGCCAATCCAGACGCAAGCCATCCAGCCGATTGACCGCCGCCTCCGGCCAGCGTTGGATCAGCAATTCGTATAGCTTCGGCAGATGCTCGCGCGGGACTGTGTACTTGTCTTTGACGATGTGATACACCGGTAGCTCGGCGGCCAACTCGCTCAGCTTACGGCCGGTCTCCGCCATCAGATTGAGCACCAATCCCATACCGATGAACGGGTCGCGCACCAGACCGACGCGCGGATCGAGGACGCCGCCGTTGCCTTCGCCGCCGAGAAGGGCGTCGACTTCGAGCATTTTGTCCGCCACGTTGGCTTCGCCGACCGCTGTACGATGACAGGTACAGCCGTATTTCGCCGCGATGTCTTCGTTGATGCGCGAGGTGGACATGTTGATGACCACCGGTCCACGCTCCTGCCGCAAGCGGAACGACATGGCCAGGGCCAATGTCAGTTCCTCGCCAATGTAGCGGCCTGTCTCATCGATCAGGGCCAGACGATCGGCATCCGGATCGAGGGCGAAGCCAATATCGGCGTGGTGCGCGACGACGAGCGGGCCAATGTCGCGCAAATTGTCAGCAGTCGGTTCCGGTTCGTGCAAGAATACGCCGTTGGCCTCACCGCCGCGGCAAGTTGTCTCCACTTGCAATGCTTGCAGCAGACGGCAGCCCAGCGGCCCGCCCGCGCCGCCGTTGGCGTCGAGGAAAGCGCGCAGGCCGGCAGCACGGATGCGCGGCACATCGATCTGTTCGAGAACCCGATGGCAATGCAGCTCTTCCGCTTCACGGTAATCTTGCACTGTGCCCACGGCGTCCCAGGGCACATACCGGATAGTGCCGCTCTCGAAACGCGCCTGCACTCTACGGCCCTCGGCGGCGCTGAGGACGCGGCCATCGGGACCAAATAATTTAAGTCCATTCCACGGCGCTGGATTGTGGCTGGCGGTGATCTGGATGCCGCCGACCGCTTGCCGATGACGTACCGCCAAGCCCACCGTCGGCGTGGGCGCCACGCCGATATCGTGGACCTCGCAGCCAGCGGCGGTCAGGCCGGCGAGGACAGCGTGACGTAGCATGATGCCGCTGGGCCGGCCATCGCGGCTGACAACCATTGTGCCCCCCTCTGTATGGCTGCCTAGCGCCTGGGCAAAGGCCAGTGCCGCCGCTGGCGTCAGCGCTTTCCCCACGATGCCGCGAATCCCCGATACGCTGACAATCAAGTCTGTTTCGGCGTTCATCTACATTTGTCCTTTCTGATGGAATTTTCAGGCAAAGTCTTGTATCTTTTTTTCAGGATGAAACCGAGCCGCGTCCTGGAAGGTGGCGCCACCAGCTTCAGAGAAACAACTATGAAAACATCTCGACCACGCATTCGTCTTTGCCTGGAGCAACTGGAGGACCGCATCGTCCCCTCATCCTCGATCGAGCTAACCTATGCCACTACAACCGATGCCCGGACCATCAGCGTCAATTACACGATCAATGGCGGCAGTCTTGCCGGCCAAAACGTCAGCTTCAACATCTATCGCTCCGCCAGGTACGATTCTCTGGGCGGTGCTCAGCTGATTGGTACGGCGACCATTCCCGGTTCCGACAGTGCCGACTTGAGCGTCGGCACGCACACGGGCATCAAACTATCACTGACAGCAGCGAATGGCCAACCTGTGACAGCTCTGACGCCGAATACGGCCTTGCCGTTTATTGTGGTCGTTGACAATCTCGATAATAGCTCAGCCTCCTTCCAGACGCACGTCCTCGGCGTCATTGCCCACGGCCTGGAATTCGATCCGTTCTTGGTATTTTCGGACCAGGTGCCGCAGTGGGAGACGCAGATGGCGGCGGACCTGAAGAGCGATGGCTACGACGATGCCATCGCTTTCAATTGGGTGCGTTTGAGCGTTCTGCCTTTTCCCTTCGCCCTCACGCTGGCCAGTAACTTGCTCTATCAACAAGTGGTGGCCGAGGCCAACCAACTCGCCGGTCAACATCCGGGCGACGTGGTAGACATCCATTTTATCGGCCACAGCCGCGGGGCAGTGGTTATCAGTGAAGTGCTGCAAGATCTGGTCGGCACCACGGACCCGGCCTTGCAGGGCGGATACATGGAAATGACTCTGCTCGATCCCCATCCAGCCAACCCGGCTTACAGTCAATTCAGCGCCGCTCCTTTCGTTCCTTATGCAAAAGACTTGATTGCATTTGTGACCACTTTCGAGAAGCTGACGCTGGATCCCCAGGTGATTATTCCGTCCAATGTCGATCAAGTACAAGACTTCGATCAGCAAACGCCAGCGGGACAGTTAGGGTTCTTGCTGGGGGCGTGGGGCGCCTTTGAGACCGCCAACTATAGCCAGGTCATTGATCAACTCATTGAATTTGCGCTCAATCTTTGGGGAGAACCGGCTGCGGCTCTTCCCAATCAATCTGGCCAGCCGATCGCGGAGACGAATTTGACAAACGTGTTTGCCTCTGGCATTGGCCTCATCGGCCATTCCGATGTGCCGCTTTGGTATCTGAACAACGTAGTGGCCCCGAGCGAGACATTTTCGTATTTCGGTTAGCAAAACCAATGAACTGGAAGCATGAGCGATGGCAATTCCGTCGCTCATGCTTCCAGCTCATTGGCATCACGATTTTCAATCAAACCTTCTTCAACAACTCTTTCCAGCGTTTCCATGCATCGTCGCGAGCTTTTTTGTTGGCCTCGTTGGCATCTGGCGCTTCCCCGGCACGCATGAAGCCGTGGCCTGCGCCGTCGTAGATCACTGGCTCATAGGTCTTGCCGGCCTTCTTCATCAGCTCTTTGGTTTGGGGAATAGTGGCATTGATGCGATTATCTCTCTCGCCATAAAAGCCGTATACCGGACAGGTGATTCGTTCCAGGGCGCTCTCATCAATGTCTCTTCCCTTGGTCGGCGGCGAGCCGTAAAAGACATAAGCAGCCTTGATGTCCTTATTGTTGGTGGCAAAACGGAATGCTTGGCCGCCACCCCAGCAGAAGCCACATACAACAACCTTACCATTGCAGGAAGGCAATTCGGCGACGTATCTGGCCACCGCATTGAGGTCTGCGGTAATCTGCTCCGGCGGTACCTCGCTGATCGCTTTACGCAGGTTCTCGAAATTTTCGCCTTCTTTCAAGCCGGGCACCAGGTTGGGAGCAATGGCGATGTAGCCGGCCTCAGCCAGCTCATCGGCGAGGCTGCGGACCCAATCGGTCAGGCCGAAAATCTCGTGAATGACCACCACAGCGGTGGCCTTCTCCTTGACCTCAGGATAGACAAGGAACGATTGGACATCCCGTTGTCCCTGTTTGACTTTCACCCATTCCCCATGACGCGGCGATTTCTCCAGACGTGCCTTGGCCCAGTCCTGAGCCTGGACCGCTACAGCAGACAGCAGGGCGACGAAGAGCGCAAACAGAAAACGGTGCATGGCAACTCCTCCGATGCGAAATAGTGTCGATCGAATCCGAAGTGCGATCGACTCGCTGACTGTTATATCGATTTGACACCGCGGACAATGCCCAACCAGCCCTCGATGCGGATTCGGCCATCTTCCTGAAGCAAGGGACGGTAGCCGCGTGCCGACGGACCCGACAGCAACCACTGCCGCACTGTGGCCTTATCTTCCGCAGGCGTGCCGCGGTCGAACCATTCATCGAAATCGAGAACAAGTGGTTCTTCGATGAAGCGTAGGTCGGTCAGGCCGGCGGCGACGAATAGAGCCACCATCTCTCCCGGCGTGGGATTGCGTGTATGGGTGCGGTCCCGGGCGCATTCGATACGTTGGTGCCAGGCGCGGCGAGTATCATCGGGGTCGGTAGTGTGATCGCACGCCGTCAGCACGCCGCCGGACCGCAGCAGGTCCGCCTGTCGGCGCAGGAAGGCAAGATGATCCGGCGTATGATGCAAAACGAAGCGTGAAATCGCACCATCGAAAGGACCGGCGAGAGTCGGATCAAAGAGCGACTTCTGCTCGAAAGAGGCGCGCTCGCCATAAGGGGCACAGCGTTGGCGAGCCCGGACAATCATCTCTGCGGACAGATCGACGCCGACAACGCGATACCCGGCCTGCAAGAGCGCCTCGGCGACCAGACCGGGACCGCAGCCGGCATCGAGGATGCGCCCGCCGGCCGGAAAATCCGCTGCCTGAATCAGACGAGCCAGCAAGGTCGGATCGGTCTGCACCGGCGCTTTCTCAAACTGCGCGGCCCTCATATCGAATGCTGCCGCCAAAGCACGATCGTGATTGCTCATGTTTTTCCTTGTCTTCTCTTCCCGGAGCGATCATAATTCGGAGATACGAAGGACTGGCCGCATCTGACCGAGGGACTCTCATGACGCTCCAAGTTCTCCCTTCTGTGGATAAATTAGATAAGGAGGATCATTATGACAAAGCGCAACCGTCCCGCTTTCACGCTCTTTCAACTGTTGGTTGTGATCGCTATTTTGGCGATCCTCCTCGGCTTGCTGTTACCGGCAATCCAAAAGGTGCGGGCAGCAGCGGCGCGAACGCAATCGCAGAACAACCTCAAGCAATTGGTAATCGGTGTGCTCAATTACCACGAAAATTATCGCGCTTTCCCGTCCGGCGTCGATGACAACCACTTCTCGGCGGCCAGCAAACTGCTGCCGTTCATCGAATACCAGAACGTCTACAATCTGATCGATTTCAAGAAATCGATCGATGATAAGGCCAACGCCCAGGCCCGCAAGTTGCCAGTCAAAGTGCTTCTCTGCCCGCAAGACCCTATTCAGAATGTAAAGCCCGAATGGGGCGCTACCAACTATCTCTTTAACGACCTGGTGTTTTATCTCAATTCCAAGGAGAAAATCGCCTCGATCACCGACGGCTTGAGCAATACCATCGCCATCGGGGAGACCCTCAAGGGAGACGGCAAGACCCAGGCCATCGATGTGCGTCGTCAGTACGTGCTTCTGAAAAAAGAAGACCTCAAGAACACCGGCCCGGACACCGGCGTGCAATATTTCAAAGACAACAAGAACATTGCCGGCGATCGTTGCGCCAGTTGGATGGATGGACGCTTCCTGCAAGGCACCTTCAACGGCAAACTACAGCCCAACGACGAACGGCCCGACGTCAGTTGCGGCGGCGTCGGCGGCGTTTCGGCGCTGCGCAGTTTCGGACGCTACGTCCAAGTCGGCATGTGCGACGGCAGCGTGCGAGCCGTAGAGAAAAGTGTTTCACACAAGACCTGGAAGGCAGCGATGACGCCCAGCGCCGGCGACATTCTCGGCAACGATTGGTAAGCTTGCTTGATGATGTCGGTTAGCGGCGCTTTGCAGAAGCGTCGCTAACTGACATCATATCTAACCAACTGCCGAGGGATCGTGTCCGATCAATCGCAGCGCCTGCTGCTTGAAATCGATGGCGAACCGCTTCAGCAATTCGTCCACTTCTCGACACTGCCGCCGCCAAGCGTCGTCGGACATGCCGGCCGGACGCGGCGGCGAACACGCTTCCAGGTACATTTTCGCTTTCGGCTCGGTGCCGCTTGGTCGCAGCACTACTCGTGCGTGTTCGCCGCAACGGAAAACCAGGACGTTACGCGAGGCGGCATCGGTCGCACCCTTGATGGGACCGAAACGCCCGTTTTCGTCGCGCAGATCCTCGAACGCCGTCACTTCCAGCCCGGCGATAGTTCGCGGCGGCGTCGCGCGCAGGCGATCCATCATTCGCGTCATCTGCTGCTTGCCCTCCAGACCGTGCATGAACACCGACACGCCCTCATTGCGGAAGTAACCGAATTCGCAGAACAAGCGCTCCAGGTAATCCACGACCGTCTGTTGGCGGCGCTTCTGATCGAGGGCCAATTCCGCCATGAGCAGGGCCGCCCCGGCCGCATCCTTGTCGCGGATGTGCGGCGTCACCAGAACGCCGTGACTTTCCTCGACGGCCAGGACAAAATCTTCCGGCGTGCCGGTCACGTCGCCGTAAACGCCTTCCCGCTCCAATTGCCATAAGACATCCGCAATATATTTAAAACCGACGAGCAAGTCATCGATGATCTGGGCTTTGAAATAGCGAGCAATACGCGTGACAAGGCTGGTCGTCACTTCGGTGCGAATGACGATCGGTGACGGCGGTAGCCGGCCTTGCTGTGTCAGCTTGTTCAGCTTGAAATGCGTCAACAGTGCCGCCATCTGATGGCCGTTGACGACGTGCCATTTGCCGTTTTTGTCCGGGACCATCGCGCCGAGGCGGTCGGCATCAGGATCGGTGGCGAGAACGAGGTCGGCCTTGTGTTGCTGGGCCAGGGCGGCGGCGCGATCCATCGATTCGGGCACTTCTGGGTTCGGCGTCTTGGTGACGTTGGGAAATTGGCCATCCGGCGTCATCTGTTCGGCGACCGGCAGGACGCGGAACCCTTGCTCCACAAGCGTTTTCAGGGCGGTCAGGGAGCCGACGCCATGCAGCGGGGTGAAGACGATCGTGAAATCGTCGAGTTTTGGCGGCGGCACGAGACTGGTCTTGCGGCACAGGTCGATGTAGGCACGGTGCGGTGTTTCATCGAGCCAGTGCAAGCGTCCCGAGCGCTGCGCTTCGACCCACGGCAGCGCCTTGATGACCGTCACCTGATCGACGAGATCGGCCATGATCTGATCGTCGGGCGGCACCGGCTGTCCGCCGCGCTCATCGTAGAACTTACCGCCGTTGTCATCGGGCGGATTATGCGAGGCCGAGATGTTCAGTCCGCCATGCGCTTTGAGAAAACGAATGGTGAAAGACAACTCCGGCGTGGCCAGGTAATGCTTGCTATCCGGCGGCAGCATGTAGGCGTGGATGCCGTTGGCAGTGTAGACGCAGGCCGCTTCACGCGCCAGAGCGCGCGAGGACAGGTGCAGTACGGGATTGGGCAGGTCGGGATTGTACTGGCGGCGCTGGTCCTCGAACCGACGCACGTCATAAGCCAGGACGACGCACAGCGGCTCAACACCAGGAAATTGCTCCTTGAGATATTCGCAATGTCCCTGAACCGACGCCCGCAGCGTCCAGGCGTTCATGCGATTGGGACCGATGCCAACCGCTCCGCGCCGCCCGCCAGTGCCGAAGGGCAAAATCTGATAAAAACGATCGAGCAACCCCGGCCACTGCTTCGTCTCAATGAGCCAATGCAGTTGCGGACGGTAAGAGGCGAACTCGGCATCGGTCAGCCATTGACGCAAGAACTGGAGCGCCTGTTCCTTCAAGGCGGCGTCTGCATCGATTGTCTGAAAACCCTCGGCGGCTTGAGCCAGCAAATCCATAACGCAGCCTCAGTCTGATGAACCTTTTCCCAACGAAACCTTGGCAATGGTACTGAAAAACGAAGGGAAGAGGGAAGAGGGAGTGATGACCGTGCTCGCTTCTTCCGCACGTTGGTAGCCGCCGCCGCTCTCAAGGGCGAGAGCATGCGTGTTACGGTGGCGTTACGGTGGCAGCGGCAACTACCGTCAATGGAACAAACGCTGATTCTTTCACATGGATGTCTCTCTCAATTTGGGCGTGTCAGAGGGCTTACGTGCCAGGAAACCTACTCGGGGCGCTAACGCAACCGCGCTCGCCAAAAACGCAACCCCGCTATCGAAAAGGATCTCGAACTACTTCCTGGAAGTGCAACGAGTAGGACAAATTCCGGAAGTGTAGTCGCCATAGCGTGGGTTGTATTCCCTTTC
>JAJPHU010000146.1 GCA_021325115.1 Planctomycetota bacterium
GGCGCCGCCAAAGACGGCAAACGTTTTTGAGGATAAGCGACACGCGAAAGTTTGGATCCCACCTCGACCGTTTCCGCTTCCATGCCGGTCGTTTTTTCTCGCGCGGGTCGTTGCTCCCCTACAATTATTGTAGACGAGAGCCGGCTCACCGCGATAGCGAAAGGAAGCGAAACTTGAGAAAAGTTGGCTCCGCAGCGAAAAAAATCCCTCTGTGTGAACCATTCTCGCGCACAAGCACAACGGTTTTGCTCGATAGAATTTCTCAACCAGGCGGGGAGGAAAATAAGTACGAAGGAAGACAGGCAACGGACGAAAGAAGAAATGGGTTCGCTGCAGCCTGATTTATCGTTTCACGTGAAACGATAAATCAGGCTGCAGCGAAACAATGTTCTGGAGAGACAGGATGGCCACAGTCAACTCGGAAGTGCTGGGCTTGGGGCGTTGGGGCCGCCGCAAGATCGCCGATGCCATTGTTGACCTCGGCGATCTCAGTATTTTCGCGTTTCAGATCTGCGCCGGTCTATGCCGACGCTCCAGCTATACCACTCTGCTGCCGATCAGCTATTCGGTCGGCGTACGCAGCATTCCGGTAGTGACGATAACAGGGCTATTTATCGGCATGGTGCTGGCAGTGCAGGCGTATGCGGAATTCTATCACCTGGGGCTGGCGACGCGGTTGGGGCAGATCATCAATATTTCCGTGGTGCGCGAGTTGGGTCCGGTGCTGGCAGCGGTTATGTTGGCTGGACGCGTCGGCAGCGCCATGGCAGCGGAATTGGCCACCATGCGCATCACCGAGCAGATCGACGCCTTGGCTTGCCTCGGCGCCAATCCGGTGCATTATCTGGGCACGCCGCGTTTTTTGGCCAGTGTGCTGCTCATTCCGCTGTTGACGATCTTGGCAAATTTCATGGGTGTTCTGGGCGGGGCGCTGATCTGTATTGATGTCTATCACGTTGAATCGCACCATTACTGGGAGAATGTACGCGGCTACATCGGTATGTGGGACTTGATGACCGGATTGATTAAACCACTCTTTTTCGGGGCTGCCATCGCTGTCATTTGCTGTCATCGCGGCTTCTACAGCGAAGCCGGCGCTGAAGGTGTCGGCCGGGCCGCTACCCGCGCCTTTGTCCTGTCCTTTATCGCTGTTCTCATCCTCGATTTCTTCCTCGCCATGTTCCTCAACAACCTTTACGATTACTTGTGGCCGCAAGCTCGGCATATGTTGTAACAAGCGAAAACGACCATGAGCGAGGCGCTGATTTCCTTGCAACAAGTGACTATGCAGTTCGGTACCCAGCGTGTGCTGCACGCTATCGACCTGGACATTCAGCGCGGCCAAACGCTGGGGATCATCGGCGAGAGCGGCTGCGGCAAAACAGTGCTGCTCAAACTCATCATCGGTCTGTTGCAGCCCACGGTGGGGCGCGTTATTTTCGACGGCAACGACCTGGGGAAACTCTCTGAGCGCCAGCTGACGCAACAACGGCTGCGTTTCGGCTTTCTGTTCCAGGGAGCAGCTCTGTTCGACAGCCTGTCGGTGTATGATAATGTTGCCTTCGGTCTGCGTGCCCAGGGCCGCAAATCCGAAACGGAGATCGGCGAAATTGTGCGGCAGCGGTTACAAGAAGTCGGTTTGCCGCCCAGTGTCTTGGACAAGAAACCGGCGGAGCTATCGGGCGGCATGAAAAAACGGGTTGGATTGGCCCGCGCCCTCGCCCTCGATCCCGAGGTCATGCTTTACGACGAACCGACCACGGGACTTGATCCGATTATGACTGATGTGATTAACGAGTTGATCTTGCAAACACGGCGTCGGCGGCCTGTTACCAGTATCCTCGTTACTCATGAAATGAAGACAGTTAACAAAGTATCCGATCGTGTGGTGATGCTTTATCCGCTGAGCCGCTTGAAGCCGGGCGAGCCGCAGGTTTTATTCGACGGAACGCCGGATCAGCTCCGTGCTTGTACCGATCCGCGCGTCCGTCAGTTCATCGAAGGCGAGGCACGCGATCGTTTGCAGGAATTGGCGTTAGCAACAGAGCCGCGCCCGTAACCGTAGTTTCAAAAATCCCTGAGAGAAGGACGTAAGCCTCCGAAGCGAAATCTCAGGAGGCTCATGTCCTCCACTCCGATTGGAAACTCCGGGTAAGGGAGCGATTGGAAGCGAGGTGACGCCGTGAACAATCGAACCATGCGCTGGGGGATTGGTCTTTTCGTGTTGGCGGCGCTGGTGCTGATGGGCGTCTTGATCGTGATGTTCGGCAGCTTGCCGAGCTATTTCAAACGTGCCAACCTCTACACCATCCGCTTCGTCGATGCTCCCGGCGTCGGTCCCGGCACACCGGTGCGCCGTTCCGGCGTGCGCATCGGCGAAGTCAGCGACGTCATCTTGGACGATGAACGCGGCATTGTTCGCGTGCAGGTGGCTATCGATCCGCGCTACACCATCCGTCGTAATGAACAGCCGACCCTCAACATCGGCCTGCTCGGCAGCGATGTCAGCATTGACTTCGTACCGGAGCCGGCCGAAGAGGGCCAGCCGGTCGATCGCTCTGTGGTAGAGCCGGGTTCGGAAATGGTGGGCGTTCGGCCGGCCAACGTCAATACATTGCTCAATCGCGCCTCTCAGGTGGCGCCCACCGCCCAGGACGCCCTCAACGAAATCCGCCGCTCCTTACAGCGCCTGGAACGCATGTCACCCTTGGCCGAAGAGACTATGCGCGAGTACCGCGATCTGGCCAAGGACGTGCGCCGGTCCATTCCCGATCTGCAACGCACCAACCAAGAGGTCCAGGGGTTGACGCGGGACTTACGAGAAGCCTTACCCAAGGCCCAGCGCAACCTCGACGATTTCGGTGCCGCCTCGCGCAGCTGGGGCCGCTTTGCCGAACGCCTCGATGTCTGGGCGCAAGGCAATCTGGAGAACCTCTCCAAAATTATTGATAATCTCAATACCGTACTGACGCGCGTGAGCAACGTGTTTAGCGAAGAGAACCAGCAAAATTTGGCCAATATTCTCCGCAACACCAACACGGCCAGCCAACGCTTCGACAGCATCTCGCGCAATCTCGATGCCCTCATGCAGGACAGCCGGCCGGTGGGCAAACACCTCAACGATACGCTAACACGTATGGATGTGGCGATGGACGACATACGCCGAACGTTCGCGCCCTACACAGCTCGCAGCGAAAGCACGGCGCGCAACCTTGATGAGAGCGCCGCCAAACTCAACCGTATGCTCACCGACCTGAGCGGCTTGCGAAACACGCTCGATCAGGACGGCACCATCCAGCGTCTGCTCAAAGATCCGTCGCTCTACGCCAATCTCAATGAAGCGGCCTGTCTGTTGCTGCGCGGCATGCCGCGCATCGAACGCATCCTGAAAGATCTGGAGACGTTCGCCGACAAGCTGGCGCGGCATCCGGAACTATTGGGTGTCCGCGGCGCCATCCGTCCCAGCGAAGGACTTAAACAGTCGCCGCAGCCGTTCAATCCGCCGCTGATCGTGCCGGATTCTCCCCCACCCTAGCAAAGGCATTCCCTGCGGGCGCTGCGGGCGCGTGCGAAGGGGCTTGAGCACGCAGCTGATCTCCCGGTGCGGAGGAAGACATGCCGGCGATTTCCTGTTTGAGACACGAAAGGTTCGCCAAACGATCGCGGACGCTCCGGGCCGCCTCATGCTCCGTCTTCTCCAAACGTATCTGCCGTTCGATGCACTCGCGCTCAAAGGCCGCGCGCGCATCGCACAATTCTCGCTCCGCCTGCTCCAGTTGATCGAGACGCGTTTGGTATTCTTTCATCCGCGCCTGGTAATCGCGCTGCAAGTTGCGCAGGCTTTCGGCTTGCTGCTCCAGTTCCGCAAGCGTCGGTGGCAGCGAATTCGCTTTACGGGCCTTACGGCGCAGTCGAAGGGCCAGACGAACCAGATTACGCCGCGAGCGCTGCAAGGACTTGAGGCGCGCCGACAGACGATCCTCTACAGTCGCGGCACTGCACGTAGGGCGTGGGGGCGGTAAACGTGCCTCAAAGCTGAATGTGCCGATTTGCAGCACATCGCCATCATGCAGCGCTGCTTCGTGAATGGGCCGGCCATTGAGCCGCGTGACATGGCGGCCTCCGCAGCAATCGCGGATGCGCCAGCCGTCGCTTCGATGCTGGAGGATGCAATGGACGGGGGCCACTTCCGGCGAAATCAGAGCAATATCACAGATAGGGGCGCGGCCGATCACAACCAAATCGCCTTCCAGGGGACGAAACCGGCGCGTCGTGTTGCCGTAGGTAACAATGAGAGCAGCTTGCCCCGGCTGGATCGATGCTTCACGTTCGTTGTGCATGAGAAAACTCCCATCCTCATCTTGGCTCAAAGCGTAAGCGAAGGGCTGCCCTTCGCTTACGCTTTGAGCCAAGATGACCAAATCACATGTACTGTATGTATAGAGGACGGGATACTCTATCTTAGCTCAGGAATTGCCGTCGTGTGGATGGGGGCATTATTTTTTCTTGCTTAACTCCGTCACTTTGCGTTGCGCTTCCTCGACACGTTTCGGATCGGTCTCATGCGTAATGATTTCGCGGTAAATTTCCAGCGCATGGCCGCGCTCGCTCTGGTAGCGTTCGTAGAGCCGGGCAGCACGCAAGCGGGCATCGAAATGAGTTTTGGGGTTCCACTGGAAACAGCGCTCAAAATAGATCGCCGCATGATCGTATTGACGGAACGGCTTGTTCTCATAGATGTCGCCCAGCTGATAGGCGGCGTCGCTGATCTTATCGCTTTGTGGATAATTGGTCAGCAACTGCTGAAGCAACAATTCGGCGCGATGTTGATTATCGATGTAGTCCTGGCCGTAGCCGCGGTCTTTGAATTTCATGGCCTGGCGGTACAACTCGTTGGCTTCGGGGACATTCTTATCACCCTGCAAAGTCGGCGGCGGCACCACCAACTCGAGCCGGAAAGGATACTTGTTGATACGGTGATACTGAACCAATTCTTCCTCGGCCCAGCGTCCCCGCTCCATGTCGCCGGCGCCGATGTAGTACGCGCGCAACGCTTCCAGCGTTGCCTGGTATTCCTTGCGCGCAGCCAGTAACCGCTCCACCATTTCCAGATCGCCCCGTGTCACCGGACGCTTGCCCTTGGCGGCAGGCGGCTCGGCGAATGACAAGGGGACAAGGGAACAAGGGGATAAGGTGACCCAAACAGCCAAAAATTGCGTCACCCAAAGAGAGGATGTCGTCCGCTTCATACTGTTACTCCTCACCTTGTCACCCTGTCACGGGTTGGGGCCGGCCTTCGAGGCGGCCGAAAATCATGCGTCCGGCCGGCGTTTGCAGAACGCTTGTCACGGTGATAGATACTTCTTGACCAATCATCGACCGGCCCTGCTCGACCACTACCATGGTGCCATCTTCCAGATAACCGACGCCCTGACCGTATTGATCGCCCGGCTTAACGAGGCGAACCATCATCATCTCGCCAGGCAGGGCTACCGACTTGAGAGCATTGGCCAGCTCGTTGAGGTTGATGACCTCGACCCCTTGCAGCTGGGCAATCTTGTTGAGGTTGTAATCGTTGGTCACCACCCGCGCGTCCAGCGTCTTGGCAAAGATGACTAAACGTTCATCAACCTTGTGTACCTCGCGCAGCTCCGGCAAATTGGCCTCGTGCATTTGCAGCTCAACCTTGGGGTTGTTCTGCATCCGCTTCAACATGTCCAACCCGCGCCGTCCGCGATTTCGCTTCAGCTTATCCGAGCTGTCGGCCACGCTCTGCAGCTCTTGCAGCACGAAACGTGGCACAATCAGTTTGGTGTCGATGAACCGCGTATCACATATATCGGCAATTCGGCCATCAATAATTACACTGGTGTCGAGAACAAGCGGCTTGGCTCCCTTGACCTGTTTGGAAAACTCGACGTAAGGGATGATGAAGCGAAATTCATCCTTGGTTTGCAAGAGCGTCGAAATGGCGATGTAGCAGCAGATCACAGTGAGGATAAGCGATAGTGCCTTGCGTTCGTACTGGTGGCGACCTTCCTGGAGTGCGCCGCCGCCTTCTCCCTGACTGACATCGACCCGGATATTGCCTTCCTTATCTCGGGGATGGACGATCAGATGGGGCAACGTTCTCGCCGCAGGGCGCGAAGTGCCCCAATCGAAGATGAACGGCTCCAACGCCGTCGAGAGGATATTGCCCAACAGGAGTCCCAATAACAGGCCGAAGTAGACAGCCGACAGTGTGGTGATCTGCTTGTTGCGGATGAGCACGTCGGTGACGACGATGAACAAGCCGGCGCCGAGGATGCAAAAGAAAGCCAGGTAGGCATTGGTGGTATCGCCGAGTCCTTCGCTGAAATGGCGAAAGGCCAACATGGCGATGCCGATGCAAATGGCGCCGAAGACGCCGCGCAGCAGCCACAACAGCAAGCGGCTGGACGGCGGCCTCTTCGAGAAAAAATGCGCAAAGCGGCCCAGAAATGCGGCCAAAAACAGAGACAACATCGCAGACCTCCCTGGATAAATACCGCCTCACTATAGAGAAAACACGGAGGCGGGAAAACCGGCGAGGGAGTGCGATGGATTATTTCGCGCGAAATGATCCATCGCAACCCCCCTCGCCGAAAATGAAACGGCGATGGAAGATGAATCATTTTACACGAGAGAGTAGGGTTGGAACAGCCTGAGAAATTCATCCTGAGCATAACGATCGGTCATGCCGGCGATATAATCGCAGACAGTTCGTTCCGGCCGTTGTGTGCCAATGCGGCGGCTGTAGCGTTCCGGCAACAGCTGCGGTGCTCGGCAAAACTCCTCAAACAG
This sequence comes from Planctomycetota bacterium, assembly GCA_021325115.1. Classification (GTDB taxonomy): domain Bacteria; phylum Planctomycetota; class Planctomycetia; order Gemmatales; family Gemmataceae; genus JAJPHU01. The sequence continues at coordinate 6,823 of JAJPHU010000146.1, forward strand.
TTGACGAATGATGCGGCTGCCTTTGACAGCCATGCGCTGGACGCGCGAATGATTGTAGACGCGGCGGTCCAAGAACTGCTCCAGTTCGGCCTTGAGGGCGCGCAGAGCGGGACTGGGTTCCACCAAACGCGTGGAGGCGGTGCGAACGTCAGCAACGCTGCGGATGCGTTCCTGGCGCAGCCGCCCAAGCGTATGTTCCAAGAGATCGCGCACCAGCCGATCGATGAGATGGCGCACCATGGTTGGCTGGAACTGTGCCGGCGGTAGTTGGCCATGCCGCCGGTTTACCTCTTCCAGAACGCGCCGCCACAGCTCGACCTCCCGTAGATCATCCGGCGTGATAAGGCCAACGCTGAGGGCATCATCGATGTCGTGAGCATCGTAGGCCAGACTGTCAGCGGCATCGGCGACTTGTGCTTCCAGGAGTGGTTGGCCGACACCAGCGAACTCAGCAACCTCCGGGGCATTGCGGCGTTGGCTATGCAGCGCCATTGCTTCCAGCACTTCCCAGGACAGGTTCAGACCAGGAAAATCGGCATAGCGGTATTCCAGCACCTCGACGATGCGCAGAGCGTGCAGATTGTGCTCGAAGCCGCCGTGCTCGGCCATGCACTCATCGAGCGCGCGTTCGCCAGCATGGCCGAAGGCTGGATGTCCCAGATCATGCGACAGGGCGATGGCCTCGGTCAAATCCTCATTGAGTCCAAGACGGCGGGCGATGGTGCGGCTAATCTGGGCGACTTCCAGGGTATGCGTCAGACGGGTGCGGTGATGATCGTTGGTCTGAGTGACGAGCACTTGCGTCTTGTGCATGAGGCGGCGAAAGGCAGTGGAGTGGACGATGCGATCGCGGTCGCGTTGATAGAGAGTACGGAAGGGATGCAGCTCTTCGGGATGGCGGCGTCCACGGCTCTGCCGCGTGCGCATGGCGTAGGGGGCTAATACCTCATCTTCGCGGTCGAGCCAATCGGGCGGCTCGAAAGGAGGATCATCGCTCATGACAGCGTCTCATTTCCCGCCGCGTCGGGACGGGCTAGATCCTGTGAGTTGCCATTCGATGGGACAGCTTGGGCAATTGTACTTATCCCTCTCCCTTAAGAGGTTCTTGAAAGACGATGGTGTCATTGTAGCACAACTGAACCTAATACAAGCCGGCAGATGGAAAGGATCTGCCGCTGGATTTGGGTGTGTAGGATGGCTTACGTGCCAAGGGGCTTTTCCCTCCCCCAAAGGGGAGGGAGTGGGAAAAGCCTACTCGAGGTGCGGCGGCCATCATTTCCTCCCGAAAGCTAGTCTATTCCCGCCGCAGTCGCTCCGTCAGCATGTCGTACAGCGTCTCCAGCGATTGCACGATGACCTTGACATCGGCGAAGATGGGCATGAAATTGGTATCGCCGTGCCAGCGCGGCACGAGGTGCCAGTGCAGATGGCCCGGCAGGCCAGCGCCGGCGGCGCGGCCGAGGTTTAGGCCGATATTGTAGCCATCGGGATGCATTAGCTCATCGATGACGCCCACCATGCGCCGCAGCGTCTCCATCGTTTCCAGCAGTTCTTCTGAGGTCAGCTCATCGAGGCGGCCCTTGTGGGTGCGGGGGGCGATAAGGAGATGGCCATTATTGTACGGGAAGCGATTGAGCATAACGACGCTTTGCGGTGTCCGCAGGGCGATGAGGTGCTTGCGGTCCTCGTTGTCGGCCAAGCCGGTGCAGAGGAAACAAGTGTCGTCGCTCTGAGGCGGCTTGGCCACCGTCACGTAAGCCTGGCGCCACGGCGCCCATAGTTGATCCATCGGCTAACCCTCCCGCGAGGCGAGGAAAGACCTGTTTGTTGTCCCATCCTTTTGTATGATGACAGGGAGTTCGGGCGAGCGGGGATGCGTAAGCGCCCCGAGAAGCCCGCTTGGGATGCGTAAGCGCCCCGAGAAGCCCGCTTGGGATGCGTAAGCGCCCCGAGAAGCCCGTAGTTGTATTGGTCCTATATTTTTGCGGAAGGTGAAAGTCATGGCTGTCCCTAAGCGACGGACCTCGCACGCCCGCCAAGGCAAGCGGCGGAGCCACCTGCACGTCAAGCCATTGCAGATCCAATACTGCAACCGCTGCGAGCAGCCGGTGCTGCCGCACCACGTTTGCCCCAACTGCGGCTATTATCAGAACCGCGAGGTGGTGCCGCCGGAAGAGGAGAAGTAAAGCATGCTCATAGCCCTGGACGCGATGGGGGGCGACCACGCGCCGGGACCGATTGTGGCCGGCGCCGTGCAAGCCGTCGCCGCAGATCCGCAGCTCAGCGTGCTGCTGGTCGGCGATCAAGTGCGCGTGGAGCCGCTCTTGGCCGGTGTGGCGCACCGCGAGCGCTTACCGCTCTTTCACTGCACCCAGGCCGTAGGCATGGAAGAAAGTCCGGTCGTCGCCCTCCGCAAAAAACCTGATAATTCCATCAGCCGTTGTTGGCAGCTTTTGGCCCAGCAAAAAGTCGAGGGCATCGTCAGTGCCGGCAACACCGGAGCCATGGTCGCCGGCGGCCTACTCCTTAAGCGCTTCCTCAAAAATGTGCGCCGGCCCGGCATCGCCACCGTCATGCCCACCCTCAAAGGGCCGTGCGTCCTTATCGATGTCGGTGCTAACGTCAATCCCAGGCCGGAACATCTGTTTCAGTACGGCGTCATGGGCAGCATCTTTGCCCGCCACATTCTCCAAAGGTCGCAGCCGACCATCGGCCTGATGAACGTCGGCTCTGAGGAGCAGAAGGGCCATGATCTGGCCAAGGACACGCACGCGCTGTTCAACAGCAGCCCGCTGCGCAACCAATTCATCGGCAACGTCGAGGGCCGCGATATTCATCGCGGGGCAGCCGATGTGGTGGTCTGCGACGGCTTTGTGGGCAACGTGATTCTCAAGACCAGCGAGGGTGTCTTCGAATTCACCATGAAGATGGTGTTTCAGGAACTGCTCGACGCTCTGGATGGAGAGCGCGACAAGGCGAAGCAGACGCTGGAGGGGTTGATCCATCGGTACGATTACAGCGCTTTCGGTGGTGCTCCGCTTTTGGGCATCGATGGCGTATGCATTATCTGCCACGGCAGCTCCGGCGACCGAGCCATTAAGAACGCGCTCGGCGTTGCTGCCAACTATGCTCGCGCCCGACTCAATGAACTGATCGTCAAGGAGCTAGAAGCCAGCCCAATAACGGCTGCCGAGGAGTGAATTGCCGAGTTTTCGTTTCGCGCGAAACGATAACGCCCCCATACGGAAAGGACCTCCATGGCGCGTGTCGCTTTTTTATTTCCGGGTCAGGGCGCTCAGAGCGTGGGCATGGCCCGCGATCTGTGTGCCACGCTGCCTCAAGCTCGCCAATTGTTCGACAAGGCGAGTGCGCTGCTGGGTTACGACCTGCTCGATGTGTGCGTTAATGGGCCGGTCGAGCGCCTCAATTCTACCGTGGTCAGCCAGCCGGCCCTGTTCACCGCCAGTCTCGCCGCCCTGGAAGCGCTCAAGCAAAGCCATCCGCAAGTCCTCGATGAATGCGTGGCGGCGGCCGGTCTGAGTCTCGGTGAATTCACGGCCTTGACGTTTGCCGGCGTCCTGACCTTCGAGGAAGGGCTACGGCTGGTGCAGCGGCGCGGCGAGGCCATGCAGGCGGCGGCGGATCGGACGCCCGGCGGCATGGTCAGCGTACTGATGCTGGAACAGACGAAGGTGGAGGAACTGTGCGCCGCTGCCCGCCAGAAGGAGATTTTGCAGATCGCCAATTATCTCTGTCCTGGTAATTATGCTGTCTCCGGCCATCGTTCGGCCTGTGACCGTTTGGAGCCGCTCGTGACGGAGGCGGGTGGGCGGGCAGTGCGTTTGGCCGTGGCCGGGGCGTTTCATACGCCGCTGATGAAGCCGGCTTCCGAGGCGATGGCCGAAGTGTTCGCTTCCGTGCCGCTGGCGCCGCCACGCCTGCCGGTGTGGTCAAACGTGACGGCTGAGCCGCACCGCAGCCCAGAAGAGATCCGCGTGCTGCTGCAGCGGCAGATCACCGAGCCGGTGCGCTGGGAAGAAACGATGCGCCATGTGCTGGCGGTTGGCTGTGAGCGCTTCTACGAGATTGGACCGGGACGCGTGTTGGCCGGGTTACTCAAACGGATACAGCGGAAAGTGGATTGTCACCAGGTCAGCGCCTGAGACGGGTTGGCCTTTCCATTTTTCCGATTTCTCTGTACTTATTCATTTTGCGTCCGTTGCACCGTGCGCGGCGGCAGCGTGACGCGCCGCAGGGAAGAGGTGCCGAAAGTCAAGACGCCTTGCCCGGCGCGCGTGCGCTGTGGTAGATAACCCGAAGGCGACGGTCCTTATTTTGATAAGAGATCCATTCGCCCACGGGGATACAAGAACGATTGCTTTGGGAGGTCCCAAACCGTGGCTTCCGTTGAAGAACGTGTTATTGATATTGTCTGCGAAAATCTGGGCGTGAACAAGGAGCAGGTCACGCGGCAAACTTCGTTTCAGGAAGATATCGGCGCCGACTCGCTCGACATCGTAGAACTGGTCATGGAGTTGGAAGAAGAGTTCGAAATCACCATCCCCGACGATCAGGCCGAGAAGATCAAGACCGTCGGTGAGGCCATCGATTACATCGAGCGGGAGCAAGCCAAGAAATGACCCGGCGCGTTGTCATCACGGGCATGGGCACCGTTAACTCGCTCTGTTGCGACATTGCCGGCTTCTGGTCCGCGCTGTTGGCGGGCAAGAGCGGCATCGGCACCATCGAGCAGTTCGACACCTCCGCTTTCAAGGTCCACTTTGGCGGCGAAGTCAAAAACTTTAACCCCGAACCTTTGGTGGACAAAAAGAAGGCACATCGACTGGACCGCTTCGCTCAGTTCGCTCTGGTAGCTGCCTATTCCGCTGTCAAGGACAGCGGCCTCGATTTCGCCAAAGAAGATCCCTATCGTTGTGGTGTCATCATCGGCAGCGGCATCGGCGGGCTGAACGAATTCGAGGAGCAGCACGGCCGCTACAAGGACCACGGGCCGAGCCGTATTAGTCCGTTCGTCATTCCCAAGATGATCCCCAACGCGGCGGCAGGCAACATCTCAATTGAATTCGGTTTGGCTGGCCCGAACACGGCTGTCTCGACCGCTTGTGCCTCTGCGGCCCATGCCATCGGCGATGCTCTCCGCGCCATTCAGTGGAACTATGCCGACATCATGCTGGCCGGCGGCTCCGAATCGGTCATCACGCCGATGGGAGTCGGCGGCTTCACCTCGGCCCGTGCCCTATCGCTGCGCAATGACGATCCCCAGCGGGCCAGTCGGCCGTTTGATAAAGACCGAGATGGGTTCGTCCTTAGCGAAGGCGCCGGTATCGTCGTCCTGGAAGAGTTGGAACATGCGCGTAAACGCGGCGCTACCCTCTACGCTGAACTGCTCGGCTGCGGCAGCACCGCTGACGCTCACCACATTACCCAACCGCACCCCTGTGGCGCCGGCGCCGCCAAGGCCATGCAATTGGCCCTGCGCGACGCCAAGCTCAATCCGGAAGACATTCAATACATCAACGCCCACGGCACCAGCACGCCCTTGGGCGACGAAGCAGAGACAAAAGCGATCAAAGAAGTCTTCGGAGACTATGCTCGTAAACTGGCCGTCAGCAGCACCAAGAGTATGCTCGGCCATCTGCTCGGCGCTTCCGGCGGTGTTGAGCTGATTGTCACAGCGTTGACGCTGTGCCATCGCGTTGTACATCCGACCATCAATTACGAAACACCTGATCCGGCTTGCGATCTTGATTATGTACCTAACACCGCCCGCGAGATGATGGTCCGCTATGCCCTGTCCAACAGTTTCGGCTTCGGCGGACACAATTGCACACTCGTCGTCGGGGCGATCCAGTAACGGGGTGAACGGCTCGACTTCATTCTGGCACCAACAGGAATTCACGCCGCTAAGGAATCTCACCGGCGGCATTCTGGCAGAGGCAGATCGCATCGATCGGACGATGTTGAAATCTTCGAGCGCTCTAATGTTTCTCCAGCCACGCCTGTACTTCGCCGATGATCGCATCGGGCGTCGAAGTACCGGCAGTCAGTCCGACCAGCGAACAATTGATAAACCACTCCGGCCGCAGTTCCTCAGCACTGGTAACGAGATAGGCTGGCCGGCCAAGGCTGCGGGCCAGCTCGACGAGTTTACGGCTATTATTACTCTCTGGACCGCCAACAACGATCACCACGTCCGTCTCGGCTGCCAGGTCGCGCAACGCTTGCTGACGGTCTTTGGTCGGCTGGCACACGGTATCGATAAAACGAATGTCTGTGTTCGGGAGGCGCCGCCGCATTGCTTCGATTAACTCTTGCACACGCTCGAGCGGTTGGGTTGTTTGCGCTACGACACCCAGCCGTAGATCCGGCTGGCGCTCGATGCGCTCGGCGAGGTAGTCCAGGTCCGCCTCGTTTTGCACAATCGTGTACTCGTCGAAATCGCCGACCAAGCCGCGCACTTCAACGTGCTTGGGCTGACCGATGACAACGACATGTCGCCCCTCGGCCGCCAGACGCGCCAAAGCGCGATGAGCCCGTATCACCAGCGGGCAAGTGGCGTCGTGGACAGCGAGGCCGCGCTGGCGCAGCTCCAGACGCACCCGGTCGGCGACGCCGTGGGCCGTCAGCAATACCGATGGCGTGCCGATGTCTTCGGGACGTTGGACGCGGACGGCGCCGGCGGCGTCGATCTGGGCGACCACGTCCGGATTGTGGACGAGATCACCGAGAATGGTCAATGGTCCCTGGCTGGTCAAATCCAGGGCCAGATCAATGGCGTCGCGTACACCGAAGCACATACCGAGATGTTCCGCGAGACGTACTTGCATGATCGATTCCTTCATCTATCTCTGAGCAGGGGACGTAAGCCTCTGCAATTCGCTCAGGGAGGGGCGCCCTCTGCTCAGGTGCGGTTGCGGCTGCGGCCTTGCTGAACGATGGCTTCCAGGTGATCGAGATAGTTTGTGAACGCCAACCGGCCGGCGCGGGTAAGCCGACAGCTTGTTTGCGGCCGACGACCGACGAATTGCTTGTCGATGGCCACGTAGCCTTTTTCTTCCAGTTTTTGCAAATGGACGCTAAGATTGCCGTCGGTCATGCCCACGGTGTCGCGCAGCTCGGTGAAGGTCAGGCGCGGTGCTGCTGCCAATGCCGACACGATGGCCAAGCGGCCGCGCTCGTGCAACAACGGGTCGAGTTCCTCAAAGAGACGTTTGAACGCATTCACACATGAATCCCCTTGCTGGAGCTGCGAGCTGGTTTATCACGCCATCGAACGATACGGGCGAATGGCACGTTCACGCCGCTCCTCGCTCAAAAGGGCGAAACCCAAAAGGAAGAGCCCGCGCCCAAAGCGACCGTCATAAGAAAAATACTGTCCAATTGGTTTGCCATATAAAGTAGTCTATTCAGTGATTGGCCGATCGTCAAGGGCGAATGGAAAGAGCGCTGAATCACGCTCTTGCGAATGGCCGCTGGGTCCGTATAGTCTCATCACAGCGTCCCTGATGCGACACCTGTGTTTTTTGGGAAAGGACAGCGAGCATGGGCTACAAACAAACTGCACAGCATCGATTCGGCAAAGCCTCGTACCATCAGATCGGCCTGGTGCGCGGCCAGTTCGGCAATGTGCCGATGGAGCAATGGCTGAAGTTCCTGCAAGAAACCGGCTTCGACGGCTGGGAAGAAGCGAGTTGGGAGTTGGACCTCAATCGCTGCACCACCGATGCTGGGGCCGAGGCGTATGCCAAAGAGCGCGTCGAGCTGGCGCGCAAACATGGTCTGGAAATTTTCACCGTGGCCAGTCATCTGCAAGGCCAGGCGCTCGGCGATGAACCCAGCGCCAAGACGCTGCAATTTGTCAAGGGCGAGCCGGTCGAGGCGTACAAGGCCTGGCGCGCCAAGGGCAACAACCCGCCGCGCACCGATCCGTATTACGTCCCGGAGGAGGTCGGCAAGCTGATCCACGAGGCGGCCACGCGCGATCTGCTGGCCATTGTTCGCCTGGCGCACTATCTGGGCAAACTGCAAGACCGCAAGGTACCGATACCGGGCTTCGTCGGTTCGCCGGCCCACTGCTGGAGTCATTTCTTCCTGTTTCCGCCGCTGCCCGGCGACATCGGTGGACACAAGATTCCCGATGTGCGCGAGGTCAGTCTCGAATTGCTCGTCGAGCGCTTCGGTCCCATCCTCGACGCTTGCAAGAAATACGGCGTGACGTTTGATTTGGAGTGTCATCCCAGCGAACGGGCGATGGGCGATCTGGAATCGGCCAACGATTACCTCAAGGCGATGGACAAGGCCGGCTACGGCAGCGTTACCGGCTTCAATCTCGACGGGTCGCACATGGAATGGCAAGGCGTATCGGTGATCGAGTTCATCCGCGAGTTCGGCGACCGGATCCATTGCGCGCATATCAAGGGGGTGCAGGTGATTCGCGAGCATTGCCGCGGCGGCCGGCTCGGTGGTCATCGGCCGATGGGCCACTGGACCAACGGCTGGAACTTCGTCACCCCCGGCACGTCTCGCGACGCCAATAATCTCGAAGAGATTTTCATCGAACTGAACCGTATCGGTTTCGATGGCGCCGTCAGTATCGAATGGGAGGACAACGACGCCGAGCAGCACGCCGGGGCCAAGACGGCGTTGGCCAATTGCCGCCGTGCGGACAATCCGCCCAGCGGCATGCGCCACGATGCCATGCTCAAGGCGTGATCGATCCATCTGAGCTGCGCCCCTCCTACAGGTTCCCACTGCTTCTGTCTCATCGCTGCCTTTCTTTCCCCTCTCCCACAAAGGGAGAGGGGAAAGAGACAGAAACATCGGGATCTTGTAGAAGAGAGCGAACAAAGTGCCGCGCCGTTGGCGTCGCGTTTAGGAAGCTGCTGCCAGCTAGAGTGCTTCACACACGCCACAGTGCCGGCAATTCGTGCAAGAGGAAATGCTCCAAGCCCCGCATGACGATACGGCTTTTGGCGGCGCGGTGAGGTTGACGACGTAGACGCCGCCAAGCGTAGCGCACCGCATGGCCGAACCAACGCAGCGGCGCATCGAGCATCAGGGCGATTTTGTAGAACTGCAGGGCGGCTGGCGAGCAGCCGTGTTTGCGTAAGAAACGTGCGACGCCGATGACGGTATGCGAATAGGAAAAGCCGATATGCTGACGGCTACTGACGCGGTTGAAATGCACAATTTCCAGACCGGGATGATAGATCACACGGTAGCGCCGACCGACCCGCGCACACAGGTCGATGTCCTCGCCGCCGAAGGTATATTCCTCGTCCCATGCTCCGCAGGCGCGGAAGACAGCTCGCGGCATGAACAAGGCGGCTCCCATAAGGATCTCGACTGGCCGCGGCTCTCCTTCCTTATCCCCCTCATTTCGGAGGGAATAAGGAGCCGGAATGTCTCGGCCGCGATAGCGGCGATATTCTTCGCGGAATACGCCGAGCCAGCGCAGCCAGGTGATGCGGTGCAACAGCGCCGTTAACGTTGGACGAGCACGGTAGGATAGCTGCGGCTTACCCTGTTCGTCGCGCAGCTGCGGACCAAGGATGCCGGCTTCGGGATGCGCCTGGGCATAATCCAGCAAACCACGTAGCGTGCCGGGCGGCACCACGGTATCGTTGTTGAGAAAGAACAAGTAGCGGCCGCGCGCCAGCTCTGCTGCTTGGTTGTTGCCGCGGGCGAAGCCGACGTTTTCGGCATTGCGGATCAGCACTACTTCCGGGAATAACTCAGCTACCATGTCCGCCGCCCCATCGCTGGAACCGTTGTCCACCACCAAGACTTCCAGCGCTACCTCCAGCGCCGCCTCGCGCAGCGATTGCAGACAGGCTTGTAAATAATCGCGGCAGTTCCAATTGACAATGCAGACCGAAACATCTATTTCGACATCCGCTATCCGCTGCCGGTTGTCCGCTGTCCGCTGTCCGCGGGCGCCCCTCACGGTTTCGATCGGCAATAAGGACATCTCCTCATGCTCTCCTTGCCTAAGTTTTAAGCAGCCCGATTGAGGCATTTATTCCCCAGATGTTCGCGTTGCAGATAGGGAGCAAAATGTCCGGGACCGAACAACAATCTTCCTAGCTGCAAGCGCAGGTAGCGTGTCAACGGCAACGGCATGCGGGCGTGATGTCGTAAGCGCGTCTGGTATAGATGGAACTCCTCGGCACTGATGGGCACGCGGGCCTCGCGGAAAGCCAATGCCCAGACATTGGCCGGCCGCGCAGGAGGACCGTGATAGCCAATGATTTTACTCGGATACGGCGCCAGCAACATTTCCAGCGCCTCCGGAGTGAAACGCCAATAATCGCTGGGATGAGGATGATGATGGAAATAAAACGGACAAGCGACGAGCAAAGCGCCGTCAGGCCGAAGGACGCGGTGCATTTCGTCAAAGGCGCGCCAGAAGTGCGGCACGTGTTCCAGGGTGCTGATGGCCAAGATGGTGCCGATCGAGCCAGCGGCGTAGGGCAGCGTTTCGACATTGGCCAGCAGATCGACACCGCGGCCGGCGCGAATGTCCACACCCAGGTACAAACGGCCGGGGAACAAAGTGCGCAGGTCGGCGACGCCTTCCTGCCCCACCACCTGATAGGAACCAATCTCCAGGATCGGCCCAGGAAGTGTGAAAGTCTCGGCCACGGCTCGCACCAGACCGCGCAGGATGGCGTTCATTGGCTCATCGTTCCTCTAAAGAGCTAGCCACAGAGTCGCAGAAAATGCAAAGAAAACACAGAAATAAACAAGCAAAATCAGTCAGGCACACTATCGTTACTCGTTTCTTTTCTCTTTTCTGTGCTCGCGGGGACTCTGTAGTTAGTTCTTCTATTTCAAGTAGAAATCCTGTTCGCCGCTCTTGCCGGGCCGGACCTCGCGAAGTAAACCGGACTGCTCGGGATCGCTATACTTGCGCGGCAGCTCGACGGCGGGCGGCGGGACCGCTTGCCCGGGGACGGCGGCGAGGGTGGGCGGGGCGATGGTGATGCGGTGCCAGCCGGGGACAGCGCCAAGCTTATCGCCGCTGCGCAGCGAGTAACGGCCATCGGGGCCGATCTCGCCTATGGCCAGCGGGCCATGGCCACCGCGCTCGGCGTCGGGCGTGAAGACGATAGTGCCGCCAGGCAGAGGTTGGCCGCGAAAGAAAACCCGACCGCGAACCGGCGTCAGAGCCTCGTCGTGGCCGCAGCCGAGAACTGTCAGCGCCGCAACGACGACGCCGCCGCAAAGCGGCATGCGTGGCATGTACACACCCATCCCTCAATCCAGCCTCCTCAGGGCCGCGCTCGGGGCGGCAACGAGGGCAACAGGCCAAACAGGGCGAAGCCGGCGTCTTGCTGTCCTGTGACCAGACGCGGGGACACAGTATAACAGTGCCGGCCAATTTCGTGCAATGCACAAGAGTGGCGGTTGAGTGTACCGGCTTCGAACTGATCGGCCAGGGTTGTCCCGATTTGGCCCACCAGCCCTGAGGGTGATTCCTAAAATCGGTCATCCAAAAGGTTTCAGGAATCTTTCCGGAAACGGTTCCGAACACCTCTTTGAATACCTTTGGGGACCGAAAGTTTCTCTTCTTTTGCCGGCTCCTTGCGTCGATTGAGGGCGAGGAGAATACAAAACAGACTGCCGCCAGAGAAAACCACAAAAAAGATCACCGATAGCACGAAGCCTTTCTTTTTACCGCCACTGCTTTCGTTCAGGGGGGCTGTGCCTTCCTGCACAGGAGGCGATGCGGGTTTAGCGATCGGCTTTTCCGGTGCCGTCGGTTGGGTCGGCTCAACGGAAGGGATCAGCTTCTTCGTTGTCGGCTTCGGCACCTCGGCCCGTTTGGGAGAGGGCCCCAGTTCCTTCATGATGCTGAGATTCAGCTCCTCCGCTTGGAAGGGCAGTTTGGCCGTCAAGTCTTGGACTAGATTGGCGCGTTTGAGGAACAAGAGGGCCAAGCAAGTATCCAGCGGCGGACTGCTGCCGACATACAGGCCGCCTGCCCAGTTGCCTGCGCTTTCTTGATTGCGGACCAGTACCTGAGCGCCCCAGCGGTACCAGTCTTTGTCGCCGATGGTCGGCAGGTTATACAAGACAGCGACGCGCTCGAGCGACCACAGGAAATACAGATTCTGCATGGACAACAGACCCCGGTGCTCCACGGGTTGGCCAATGTTCCGGCTTAGCGCGATCAGGCCCTTGACAATGCGGGGATCCTGCACGGGTTGGCCAGTCGGTTTTGGTTGAGCCAGGCCATGGCCAATGGCCAGGCCGATCAGGCCCACGCACGTCATGGTCAAAGTCCGGGAATTCTCGCCGCCGCCGAAGAGATAGTGATACCCCCAGCTGCCGTCGGCATTCTGGCTGGTCAAAAAGCGGCGGACGACCAGGTTCAGGCTGCGCTTCATGGGAATTCCATACTGTTGCGCTCTCCACAGGGCCAAAATAGCAAATTGCGTGTTCGAGTTGTCGGTCGTCGGTAGAAGCGGATCGATCGCTTTACCCACGGGATCCTGCATGACGAACAGATCCGGATCCTGAAACACCGGCAGCATGGCGATACGCTTGGGGATGACATAGGGCCTGGGGGACTTGTGCCGTGACGCCTTGGCGTCGGAAACATTTGCTTTGCCGATTGGCTCGGTCGGTAGTGGCTTCGGATTGGCCGGCACTTGGGGCGCCACTTCAAGATATTCTGGGTCACTATTATCTAAAATTGTCAAGCCCAGGCAATCGCGCCCTCGATGCGGAGGGCCGACGCCGGGATCTTGCGAAGAGAACGAGTCGCCCGGACTGTCCACGGTATGGTCAGAGGGAAGCGAAGAGGCTTCACCGGGACTGTGGCGGCTGATGGTGCCGGAAAGCGAAGGGGCGCGGGGGTGAACGATTGATCCTTCCAGCTTCTCAGCGCCCGACGCTGGCGCAATCGGCGCCAACTCGTCCCGTTTCTTGCCGGCCTCCTGGGCGATAGCGGGCCTGCCGTCTGTATCCAGATGGCGCAGCGCCGTCAGCAATTCCATCTGCGTCGGGTTGTTCAGGAGCGGGCAGCGATAGCCCCAGCCGCCGGTCGCGCTCTGGCCGGCGATCAGTCGCAATGCAAACGTCTGGATGTTCTTTTTGTCCCGGGGATCGCCGAGCCGGTCCAAAAAGAGAATGCTGAGCGACAATTCGTAGGTCAAATCCATCTTGGCGGCCTTGGAGCGCACGAAGCGGGCCGCCTGCTGAATACTCGGATCGCTGGACGGCACGCCGCATTCCAGCAACGTCAGGCCGGGCAAGGCAGCATAGCCGGCCTGATAGCTCTGGATCAGAAAATGCCGGAAAGGGGCGCCCTTCTCCTTCGGCTTGGCCCATGCCCCATTCTTCAACTGCGTTTGTTTAAGATAAGCAACCCCGCGATCGATAGCATGGTTGACCGCTTCCTGTTCGTCTGGCGGCAAGGGCAGCCGCTGCGCCGGCGCCGCTGAAGCTATCAACAGAAGCACACCAAGCGTCCCTGGCATGGCTGACGTTCCTGTTCCAAGACCGGGCGAGGAAGCGAAGAACGGGTTGGAGTTATGTTACGAAGCCGGAAAAAGAAAACGAGGAAAAGGCGATATATCATTTCGCGCGAAATGATACATCGCACGCGAATGCTTGCGACAGGGTTGCAGGGAAAGCTATAATTTACTCAGCGCCGGCCTCGTCGGTCACTCAGATAGAGAGGCGACTGCCATGCCCTATTCCGCGGAGATCAGCCGCTCGAACCCTACTTGCTTTCTGTTTCTGCTCGATCAATCGAAATCTATGCTCGGGCCGATCAGCGGCGGCCAGGGCCGGACCAAAGCCGACGCCGTGGCCGACTCGCTCAATCGCCTGCTGTACACCTTGGTGTTGCGTTGCGTCTGGGGACAGAACGTCCTCGATCGCTTTTACGTCGGCGTACTCGGCTATGGCCGACAGGTGGCGCCGGCGCTGGGCGGGGTGTTGGCCGGGCGTTTCCTGGTGCCGATCAGCGAGCTGGCGCGCGCCCCATTGCGCGTGGAGCAGCGCGTTAACCTCGTGGACGACGGCTGCGGCGGACAGGTCGAGCAGATCGTCAAGTCGCCGGTGTGGTTCGATCCGACCGGCGATGGCAAGACACCTATGTGCCAGTGCCTGGAACGGGCGGCCCAGGTCGTCTCCAGTTTCCTCCTGGAGCATCCGGCGTGCTATCCGCCGTTGGTCCTCAACTTGTCCGATGGCGAAGCGACGGACGGCGATCCCGAAGGGCCGGCCCGCAATTTGCGGGAATTGGCCAGTGAGGATGGGGCCGTATTGTTGTTCAATGCCCATATTTCGTCGTGTGCGGATCGAGCGATTGAGTTCCCTGCCAGCGAGACGGAGCTGCCGGATGCGTATGCTCGGCGGCTGTTTCGCATGTCGAGCCGGCTGCCGCCGCCAATGCAGAAGGCGGCGCGTCAAGCGGGCCTGTCGGTGACGGCGGAATCGCGCGGCTTCGCGTTCAATGCCGACCTGGCTGCGGTGATCCGCTTCTTGGACATCGGCACACAGGTTGATTTTCAGAATTTACGGTGATGCGATGAACTGGCCGAACGCCACGGATTACAACGCGGCCGTGCAGAACCCGTCGCTGTGTTTCCGCGATGACGATCTGCGGCAGGGGCAGGCCGTCGGCGATCTGTTCGGCCTGCCGCGACCGCATTCCGGCAATTTCGCGGATGTCTACCAAATTCAAGGCATCGACGGCCAAAATTGGGCCGTCAAATGCTTCACCCGGCCTGTCCCCGGACTCCAAGCGCGCTATCAGGCCATCAGCGAGCATCTCCGCCAAGTCCAACGCGCCTTCATGGTCGAGTTCGACTTTCTCGACGCGGGCATCTGCATCCGCGGCCGCTGGCATCCGCTGGTCAAGATGCGCTGGGTAGAGGGCTTGCGCCTTAACGAGTTCATTCGTGAGCATTTGAACAAGCCGGCACTTCTGGATCGCTTGGGGCAGCTGTGGCTCCGACTGGCAGGAGAGTTGCGCGATGCTGGCATGGCGCACGGCGATTTACAACATGGCAACGTCCTTTTGGTGCCTGGCAGCAAGGGCAGTGCACTGGCTTTGAAATTGGTTGATTACGATGGCATGTTTGTGCCGGCGCTGGCCGATCGTCCTTCCGGAGAGTTCGGCCATCCCAATTATCAGCATCCACGACGGCTGCGCGAAGGCGGCTATGGCCGCGACATGGATCGCTTCGCGCATCTGGTGATTTACACGGCCCTGCGTTGTTTGCGCCACAGCGGCGAAGGATTATGGCAGCGCTACGATAATCAGGAAAACCTGCTCTTCCGGGAGGAGGATTTCCGCCGGCCGAGTCAGTCGCGGCTGCTCCACGAGTTGTGGGACATACCGGATCGTGAAATACATAATCTGGTGGGACATTTGCTGCTGGCCAGCCAGCGGCCGCTCGAAGCTGTTCCTGCACTTGATGAATTGGTGAACGACAACAGCATTCGCCCGCTGTCCGACGGCGAAGAAACGCGGATCAATGAGCTGCTGAAAGACAGGGCTGTTCATCATCCGGACCGCGACCGTAAGGGAACGACACTCCCGCCACTTCCTTACGGCCGCAGCTCTATTATGTCCGGACACTTGAAACCTCAAGCCACCGCAATCGACCTGGACGACTCACTGCCGATACACGCCGACCCGCTGGTGTCCAGGCTAGGGCATCCCGCCTGGCTAGCTGCTCTGAGCGCGATCGCGCTCATTAGCTTCCTCGTCCTCAACGTGATGGTGTGGTCTTCGGCAAACCAGCTGATACCGACCGATACCCTCGCAGATGCGGAGGGGCTATCCAAACAGGCTTCGTCGGCACATTGGCGACGTGCCGACGAAGAGAAACAACTGAACGATCGGCACGTTGACAACGTGCCGCCACAACCCGCGGCGACAATTTCTCAGACACTCATTCCCATCATCCCCAAGGCCACGGACCCACCTCGCAAGCAAGAAGACACCCGCCCGCCGCGCCAGCAAGGAGACCACATCGTTCCGAAACAAAAGATCGCCCGCCCACTGCATAAGCAAGAAGACACCCGCCCACCGCGCCAGCAAGGAAAACAGGAGCTCGTCTATTTCCCCACGGTCGATCACTTGACGCTTGCCGGCACGCTCTATCCCGGTTGGAAAGGCAAAAAAGGGATGACTGTGCTGATGTTGCACGATCTGGGCCACAATCGCAG
The DNA here is from genome assembly GCA_021325115.1 of Planctomycetota bacterium. GTDB lineage: Bacteria > Planctomycetota > Planctomycetia > Gemmatales > Gemmataceae > JAJPHU01. The sequence continues at coordinate 23,038 of JAJPHU010000146.1, forward strand.
TTCGCCCGGCTGGAAGCGGCTGGCCGAGGCGCTGCAAACCGAAGGGCATACGGTGCTGACTTTCGATTTCCGCGGCCACGGCGGCAGTAAAAAGGCGTCGCCGCAGTTCTGGAAGTATCCGGTCAGCAAGTCTCTGCCTGCCTCCATAGCAAAGCCGAAAATGCTGGAGGCAGCCGACCTGTCCTCTGAGTATCGACCGTGGTTGATCGAGGACATTGCGGCTGCCCGCACTTATCTTGACCTGCGCCACGATGAGGCGTCCGGCCCGATCAATACCTTTAACCTGGTCATCATCGGTGCCGGCCAGGCGTCGGCACTCGGTTCTTTGTGGCTGGCCACAGAGGGGCTGCGCTACAATGGTTTCGACCGAGGCGAGAAGACCCAGCTGTTGTTGCCGGAGAAGCTAAGCGTCCTGCACGCCGTATGGATTGGCATGGCCGATCCGCTGAAATTTAACCCTTTTGGGATACACAGTTGGCTGGAAGGCGCGCACGCCAAACCTGCGGTGCCGATCACTTTTATCTATGGGGAGGACGACGTGGACACGTCCACGTTGCTCTCTGTGCCGATCCGCAAGAAATTGGGTAGCTCCGTGGTCATCCCCAAGGCGCGACGGTCGGGACAAGAATTGCTCGATACAAATGCCCAGGCAGCCACACGCATCCAACAGTACCTGGTGAAGACGCTGGAGGCGCTGCCACCTGTGGCCTGGGTGCCGCGCCATATTAAGACGCTACACTCGTTCTGGCGCATGGAGCTGCCTGGCGAGGGAAAAGAGGTACGCTGGTACGAGGCCAAGCGCGCCGGCGAGGAGATTTTGGCGCCAGTGCCGTTCAGGCAGTTGGGCATTCCCCTCAAGGGATTAGCGGAGCCAAAGTTTATACTGGGGGAGGCAGAACACTAAGAGGTAATTTTCAGAGCAGCTACCGGACCAAACTTCCTTTCCCCTCGTGGGGAGGGCTGGGGTAGGGGGTGTCAAGGCAAGGGAGCCA
>JAJPHU010000123.1 GCA_021325115.1 Planctomycetota bacterium
CGCTCTGTTCATCGATGCACACGACACCCACATCGGCAAGGTGCAGTGTGTCGGCCGGCGCCAGCTCATTGGGGAACAGCTGAGCATAGGTCCAATCACTCAGGATAATATTGCCGTCGCTGGCGAAGTCGGTACCGAGCCGGAAAGTGCCGGCCGAATAGATGAAGTGCTGGGCCAGCTCCCGTTTGATCTGTGGCTTGTCCTCTCCATAGTGCTCTTTGGATTTCTCGTCGAGCAAAACATGGTAAGGGACTTTAAGGAGGTTGCATTGGGCCTGGACTTCGGGAATGTTCAGCACGGGTTGATCGAGATCGAAAGCGATGACGCGGACCGGAAGGCTGTGCGGCAGATGAGAAGGTCCGGCCCCGTTGTCCTTCCAGAAGGAGGAAAGGGTGTATTCGAGATAGACGGCGTAGGCAGCGTGGACGCCGGGCACTTCGCGAGCCTGGGCCAAGCGGCGCGTGGTGAACGGCTGGGCCTTGATGGCCAGCGCGTATTGCGCCTTGCTAACGATGAAGATTTGACCGTTGAATTGCTCGATTAACCTTCCTGCAGCATCGAGCACAGCGTTGTAGAAACCTAACTCGGCGAACATGAGGAAGACGGCGAAGGCAACACCGAGGACGCGGATGATCAGGCGGCGCCGATCGTGCGTCAAGTTGAGCCAGGCCAGGGGTACACGGAAAAATAAGAACATATCAGAATAAGTCCGCCGGGTCGGCGGCCTTGACCTTGCGTAGAGCAAACAGGCCCGACACGGAACACATGGCAATGGCCAATAGCAAGACCGCGGCCTCCCGCAGCCGGGTCATCGACAGCGGCAACTGGTAGTTATGTCGTGCCAATTCGTATAGTCCCAGGGCGGCAGGATAAGCCAGGAGATAACCCAGCACCGCCAGCACCAGCGCCTGCCGCAATACCATTCCGTTCAGGTAGCTCCCTGGATAGCCGATCGCTTTGAGCGTGGCGTACTCGGCGAAGTGATCGGCGATGTCTGTGGCAATCACCTGATAGACGAAAATGGCGCCGACGATCAGAGCGATGAAGACCCCGATCAAAAAGATAATGCCAACAGAGGTGCGGTACATCCAGTAATCCTGTTCCTTCTGCTTGATCTCTTGGCGACTCAGGAGGCGGACCTCATCGTGCGGGTAAGCTGAGTAGAAGGCTTGATTCAACTCTCTCTGGATCTTATTGGCGCGGCCCTTGGCTTGCGGCTGAAGACGGACCAAGCCGAGGGCAGGCCGCCTCAACGCCTGGGGACTGCGGAGATGGGCATAGGTCTCCGTGCTGGTCAGGACCATGCCGTCGGCGCCCAGGCCGGTGCCGATGGTGAAGCGGCCAACGATGCGGATACGTGTCTGGTTCAATTCCGTCTCTTCCCCGACGCGTCGCTGCTGAGGCGGACCGAAGGAATTGCGCGTCTCCGTATCCATGAGGACCGTATCGGGCACATGCAGATGCTTCTGGCATTCGTTGGCTGGCTCATCCTGGAAGACCTCCGGCCGGAAGGGGGTAGTATCCAGAGGAAAGGCGAGGACGAGAATGACTCGTCGCTGAGGACCGCCCGGCTTCTTGATGAGCCAACCTTGCCAATCTATATACAGCGGCGTAACAGAGGCGACATCAGGATGCTGTCTCGCCTGATACAGCCGTTCCACCGGGAAACTACTGGGGCGTGTAGTGCTGAGATAATTGCTGGACAGCAGAACAAGGTCAAAATCGAGGGCGTCATAGAGGGCGGTGGCGGCGCTTTCAGCATAGTGATAAAAGCCCAGCTGCATGAAGATAAGCAGGACGGCGAAAGCGACGCCGAGAACAGCCAACAGCGTTCGCCGGGGCTGATGCAGCAGGTTCAAGAGGACAAGGGGCGTTTTCATCAGCAGCCTTTACTGCTTGCCGCTTAGCGTGGACCCTTGGCCGGGCCGGGCTTTGCATCGATCTCGACGAGCACCTGATGGCCGATCAGATCGGCGAGCCTCTTCGCCTGTTCCCGTCCAGGCTTCAAGGCAACCTTTACCTCGACTACACGTTTGTCCGCCGCTGTCAGCGGATCGAGAGGGACTACCTTTGCCTTGCCGATGATGCTGGCAATCTCTATCACTTCGCCGTGCAGGACGTTCTCGCCTTGAAAAAGATGACCGATTTCACTGGCGACCGTCGCACTTTGCCCGAGCTTCACACGCTCAATATCCGATTCGTACACTTCAGTCAGTGCGATCATCTGATCAACATTAGCCATCTCCAAAATCGGTCTTGTGCCGACCAACTCGCCCTCGTGGACAAACAGGCGCAAGATCTTGCCGTCGCTGGGAGCGAGGATCTTCGTTTCCTTAAGCCGTTCTTCGGCCTGTTGGATCTGGGTATCGAGCGCTTTCAGAGAGATAGCACTTTGACCCTGTTCCAATTCCGCCTGCGCCGCCTCCAATTGGGCCTGGGCCATGCTGCGGTTCAAGACCGTCGACTTCCGGAACTTCTCCAGCTGGACCTGCGCATCCTCTAGCTCCGCCTGGATCTGCTGAAGCGCCAGGTCCTGTTTCTCGATGTCCTGCTTGGCGATGGTATCGCCCGCAGCGATATAACGTTCGGCGTTCTTCTGCGCATCTTTCTCCTGCTTCTTCAGAAGCTCGATTCTGCGCCTGAGCATCTGGCGTTCAAACGGCTCCAACTCCGCGATCTGTTTGAGGCGTTCCTGGGCAACACGGATCTGAGCCTCTCCGTTTTTCTTGATGGCGGCCAAGCGCTCCCTCGCCTGGTGAAGCTGAGCGATAGCCAATTTCTGTTCCAGCGAGCGCATAGCCTCGCTATCGAGGACGGCCAAGAGGTCTCCTCGTTTAACGGTGTGGCCTTCTTTCACCCGAAGCTCGCGGAGACGATCCGGTGTCGGCACACCTACCGAGAGGATGCCGTATTTCGGCTCGATGCGTCCGCGAGCCACAACCTTATCGGGTTTGCCGCTTTGTAGAGGCGTCTCCGCCTCAGTGGACAGGGGTGTCTCGTTGGAGAAGTGGAAGGAGATATAACTGCAGAAGCCGCCAAGAACAAAGCCCCCGATGGCTGCCGCGAAAAGGAGCGCTCCTGGAAGGAGCGCTCGGCTGCCTTTCTCGGATGGTGTCGGCATGATTGTCCCTCGCCAGAGAAAGTCAAGGCGATGCGCACCTTTGCGCAAAGGACCGCGCATTTTAGCCCTCTCCCCTATCCATAATAGAACGCTGAGGAGACCAATGCGACAAAAATTTTTTCGATTGGGCTTGAGAGAGCGGGCTTCCCGGTTGGTGTAGCGGCGAATGGTCGGCATCAGCCGGCTGATGAAATTGGCGCCAGCCGGTTGATGCCGACCGTTCGCCGCTACACTCGTTGGCAGAACGCTCCCGCACGGTTCTCTCTTGATTCTGGCACTCATTTTGCCTAAACTACCCAAGCCTCGCCACTATCCAAACAGGAGGTTAACCCGTTTGGTTCTTTACATAAAAGGAGGTGGCTTATGTACAGCATGGTATTGATGGCGGCCCTGACCACGGGCGCCGACATGCCGGATTGGGGGCGTCGCTGGGGCTGTTGCGGCTGCTGGGGCGGCTGGGGCTGCTGGGGTGGCTACGGCTGGGGCTGCTGGGGCTGCTGGGGCGGCTGGGGCTGCTATGGTTGGGGCGGCTGGGGCGGCTGGGGGGGCTGGGGCTATGCCTATGCCCCTGTCACAGTGGGTTACGTCGCTCCCACGGCACTGGCCTACAACACCCTTCCCGCTTCAACCCCAGCAACTACACGTTCGATGTATCCCGATACATCCGCCAATCGAGCAACTATTATTGTCCACTTGCCGGAAGCCGCTGCTTTGACGGTTGACGGCAAACCAACCACTTCGACCTCGGCCACGCGCCGTTTCTATTCGCCGCCTCTGGAACCCGGCAAGAGCTATCACTACACTTTCGTGGCGCGAATGGAGCGCGACGGCAAGGAGGTAAAAGCCGAACGCCGCGTGGAGGTGCATGCTGGCGAGCGACGTGAGATCACCATCACTATGCCAGACTTCAATCAACCACCGGAGCGTCCGCAAGCGACGAAACCGGAGGAGAGAAAAGACATTCGCTCATCAAGGGGTTAGGTGGTTGGGTGGTTAGGCACTGCCTAACCACTCAACTATCTAACTGCCTAAGTGCTGCTGGACTCAACTCCCTCCCCCACCAGGGGGAGGGAAATGTCTGCTAGCCCTAAGCATCGACTGATGCAGTTTACGCGGCTGGGGTGAGGGCCGAAAGGATGATTTCCCGGATCGGGCCAGGAAGTTTTTCGACGGCCATGCTACCGTCGGCTGGCGGGAAAAACTCATTCCAGCCAACAGTCAGCGACACACGGCGGTCAGGGAATCAGCGTAGCATTAGGCGGAGGAGCCGGATCATGATTTGGGCTGGCGTGCGGTGGGGGACGTTTGGTTGATTCGTGGGCTATCGGCGGCTGAGCAAGGATTACGAACGGAACCCACGTGTAAGCGAGACGATGGTATACGTGGCGATGATTCATCTGGTGCTCCGGCGGCTATGACCCGCATGAACTCTAAGGAAAACCCCATTTGCAAACATGCTCTAAATCTTGCGCCACTAAGGTGAGAAACGGTTTCTTCATAACTAGCATGACGAATTTCTTTAGGAGAAAGAATCGAATTAGGTCCCTGCTAGGCGCTCGATGGATCAGAGTATTTGCCAGCATCAGTAAGGCTTGCTAATAGCGTCTCCACCGGTGTGCGAACCGTAAGCACAGGGCAGGGCGCCTTACGCACCACCTGCTCGGCTACACTTCCCATCAGTAAACGACGCACTCCCGTCCGTCCATGTGTTCCCATGACAATCAGATTGGCACCAATCTCCTGAGCCACTTCGAGAATCTTCTTGGCAGGGTCACCGTATTCCAGACGATGCTCGACAACGATATCAGCACGTGAGGGCTGGATGGCTTTCAGCTCATTCCACAGCCTTTCACGACCATATTCATTGGGCAGGGGCGGCACTCCGGTCGTGCCGCCCAACGAGGTCAACGGAGGCCGCTCAACGTGAAGAACCACAAGTTGGCCTTGCCTTTCGCCAGCAAGGGCACACGCCACTTCGAATGCTGGTCGTGCGTCTGCTGAGAAATCTGTCGGATACAAGATCGTCTTCATCGCTACCATAGCGAACTCACTTCCTGGGGTTGTCGCTCTCCCTCTGCCGCTGTCCTTTTAGCCTAGGCGTTCACTCCGCATGGGCACCCACAGCGACGCCTGCCTCCGTATTCGCTTCGCTCTCCTCGAGAGCCTTCATGCGCGCCGCCGCAGGCTTGGCAGTCAACACCGGGCAGGGGGCCTTGCGAATGACCGATTCGGCTACGCTGCCCAGCAGCAGTCGCGTCAACGCTGTTCGGCCGTGCGTACCCATAACAATCACGTCGCTATGAGTCTCCTCCGCTGCTTGCAGGATCTTGTCCACCGGATCGCCCTCCAGCACGGTCGATTCGACACGAACATGATGGGTTCGACCTTCCATGTTCCGAAGTCTTTCCTTGACTTCTTCGATGCTAGGCCACGTCTCCGCCGGCACCGGACCTCCAGCGTAAATGACCATCGGCGGCGGAATAACGTGCAGCAAAATCAGGCGAGCGTTGTAGTCACGGGCCAGCGATGACGCCACCCGGAAGGCGAACTCGGAATGCTCCGAGAAATCTGTCGGATGTAGGATGGTTCTCAACGGTAACATGGTGTTCTCCTTTGCTAATCAGCGGGTTCGTGAGAACAGGCGGAATCGCACGCGCTTCCCATTAGCACCATGCGATTCCGCCCTGACTGTCTGTCCGTCAGCGTACCCTCACGAGGCGTTCTCCGCCGACCGACATCAGGTCTTCACTTCGATGCGTCGTTCCTTCGCCTCCGGCAGCTTGGGCAGCCGCACTTCTAGGACGCCGTTGCGATAGGTGGCCTCGGCATGCTCCATGTCCACGCCCTCGGGCAGCAGGACCGTGCGCTCCACCTCGCCCCACAACTTCTCGGTCTCGCCCTCCTTCTCCTTCCGCTCGGCATGGACGGTTAGCAGATTGCCAGAGATCTTGACCTCGATCTCCTTGGCTTCGAAGCCGGGCACCGCCTCCCGAACGAGGAGTGCTTCGCCCTTATCCTCCAACTCGGGGCCATAGGGAGGCACTCCCTCGCTCTCGGCGAAGATCGGCCAGCGACCGAACATCCGCTCAAACAACGGAGCAAATTCGCGTCGCAACAGCTCCATCGGCGGCTCATACGGCCAGAATCTCTCCATTCTCCTCTCTTTCCCCCGCGGAATGATCCCGAACATGGTGTGGCCTCCTTTCTAACAAGAGGGTTCACCTCTGAGGAGTACCGCGCTCCTCTTTTCTCTTTCTTGTTTCCTTGTTTCCACCAGAAAAAATAGCAAGAGACATGCCGCATCCGATGAATCATCGGAAGTAGGGATGACTGCTCATTTTTCCCGGCTATTCCGATGCTTTTTCTTGACAGCGAAAAAAAAACGAAGAGTACATCTTCTATGGAGGGATAGTTTTCTGAGCGGTTCCGTCACAGCCAATGGGCGGTCCCGCACGGTCAAGATTGCCCTTCAATCTGCGTGTTTTCTTCGCACAGCGCCTGTTAGCATGGTTTCCCGCTCTTCCGCCCACAAGGCATGCTGGAGGTCGCTGACATGCACGGGATAGCTCACGCAGGATGGAATCCATCAGCCCGACCCCTCGCCTGCTTCAGCAACCGCGCCGCCGTGCGTGGATCGACCTCGCCTTGCTGGCGAGCAATACTTCACCATGGTCTACTGACCTGCCCATGGTTACAATCGCCTTGGTGCAAGACGACTGATCACCGCAAAAAATTAGGTTTGACACCGGCGCGGTGTTTCGGGTAGTATTTCTCTACGCCCAGGAAGAATAATCTGAACACGGCTATGAGAGCCTCCCCCACATTCCGATGCGGGGGAGGTTTTTTTTTTGGTTCCGAGGCTACTTCGCCGGTTTTCGCATCCAGGGATAGACACGAGGGGAGAAGGTCTTCGCCTCATCTGGAACGAAACAAGCGCAAGAGCCGGCCCGGTTACAAGGAGGTGTGTTCATGTTGGTGCTTACCCGTCGTCCCGGCGAAGAGATTATCCTTGATGGTGTGATCCGTCTCATCGTTGTCTCGGTGAAGGGCGATCGTATCCGCCTCGGCATCGATGCCCCGCCGTCTGTCGTGGTGGATCGACAGGAGATCCACGAACGCCGTCAGCACAGTCCCGACTCGGTGGCGGAGCCTTGCTGTGTCATGGGATCGGCAGAGAAGGAGAGTACCGAGCAGCTATTGGCCCCGATGCTGCGTTGAGAGGATGATGCATAAGATGAAAGAGGCCGTTCCGAGAGGAGCGGCCTCTCTGCTGGAAGAGAACATATCCAGCTTGTTTTCCAGTGTTCGTTCGCTCCGATGGCCACAACAGATTGAGAGTGGTCAGCAATCACCCAGCCAGCTCGTGCCTCATACCGGCTGGACGATCCCCTCCTTGATCCATTCGAGAGCGTCCTTGTATTTGCTCTCATCGAAGTAGCGAATAGCGGCGCGGGTGAACGGCTTGCAGAACACGGCCATGCCGGCTTCCCACTTGCGGTCGCCCACGAAGGCCAAGCGCTCGATGTCGCCGAAATGCTTCATATCGAACTTGATGTCCTCCCACAGCGCCCCCAGCGTCCAGCCGTGGAAATCGCGCATCTGCACCAGTACACGGATTTTGCCTTGCTGTTTGATGAGTCGTTCCACCGTGGGCACGAAGTGCTGGTAGTCCTCCTTCGCCAGCTTTCCGCTGAGCTGAACCAGCAGGCATTTGCCGCCTGCTTCTTCCTGGAAATGGACGGACATGATTCACCTCTTTCAAAAAGATGGATGGTAGATGTCTGGCTTGTCATCCCTCTCCGCCATCAGTCGGGCAGGCAGCGATGCACCAGGACTGGTACAGTGGCACCGCGCACGACTTTATCGGCAACGCTGCCGAGGAACAAGCGCGACAGCCCGCGCCGGCCGTGCGTCTCCAGAGCGAGCAGATCGTACTCGCCGCTCGACGCTTCGTTCAGGATGGCTGTGGCCGGATGGGCATGGGCGATGATGCGTGTCTGCACATCGAAACCCTGATCGCGCAGCGATTCCGCCACGCGCTGTAGATAGACGCGTGCCTCCGCCCGCAGTTTGTCGGCCAGAGCGGTATCGACTGCTACCTCCGTGTAGACGACGTGCGGCACTACCGACGGCACTACACGCAGCAGCGTACACGATGCCCCCATCAACTTCCCCAGCGCCCCAGCCGGTTGCAAGATTTGCTCCGCTGTCGGTGTGCCGTCCAGTGCCACCAGAATGTTGCGAACTTCCGGCTCCGTCGCCGGCAGCGGAATTTCTTCTCGCGTGTGGATAAGCAATAAGGGTATTGGCAGGCGATGCACCAGTTGATCGGCCACGCTGCCCAGCCAAAAACGCGACACCGGCCCGCGACCGTGTGTGGTCATTACCACGAGATCGCATCCCTTGCTCAGCGCATGCTCCTGCAACGTATCGGCGATAGGTCCTTCCAGCACGTGGGCCGAGACCTTGTTCAATTCTACTTTCTGAAGCCGATCCACAACGCTTTTGAGATATTTTTTTTCATCTTCCCATAATTGCACGTCCGGTGTGCCGAGATACAGGGTGCCTTCTCCCAGAAGGAGAGGGGTATGAACGTAAGCCAGTTGCAACTCCGCCCCGGAACGCCGGGCCAGGGCCGTGGCATAGGGCAACGATTGCTCGCTGGGCAACGAGCCATCCAGGGGAACGAGGATGGAACGATACATGTTTGACCTCCGAGCTTACTTCTCCAGGTGCCGCAGCACGTCCAAAGGACTGATGACGCCAACCAGTGCCAAATCGCTGTCGATCACGAACAAATGATGCACTTTCAACTCCAGCATGCGACGTACCACTTCGGGCGCGGGGGTTTCCAGTGAAACAGTGAAGATGGCCGGCGTCATGATCTCTCCCACGGTGGTCGGGTCTGTGACTTCGATTGAGTCGGCCCATGCTGGCTCCGGGAACAGATCCCAATCGGAGCAGTCGCGCCGGGAGACGGGGTGGTTTGGGTCACCGGCATGGTGGACACATTCGCGGTTGTGGATGAGGATATCGGTTTGGCTGACGACACCAACAGGCCGGCCCGCTTCATCGATGACGGGAGCGGCACCAAAGCCGCGTTCTGTCAGCAGTTCTAGAGCTTCACGAATGGTAGCGTCGCGACGAATCGACACCGGATTGAGCGACATCAGGTCCTTCGCTTTGAGTAACTCAAAGGACCGAGGCAGACTCTTGTGAATCATGGGAGCGTTCATGGCGTTCTCCTTCTACGTGGGCGTGACACACTCGGATCGGCCGAACCCTAGAAACCGTGGCCGCCGAGATCACTCGGGCCGCACAGCGGGGTCGATCAGAGACCATCACAGCTGCGCACATAGGAATCGCAAACGCGATGCCAGCCCTGAATCCATCGCGATGTCCAGAGAACATCCTCAAAAAACCGGGAATTTATATGCGGAAGCCAAGATCAGACCTGCTCGAATGGTAAGGGAGGATGGCCCGATGTGCGAGAGGGCACAGCGAAGAACGATTGTGGCACAAAGAAAGATGATGTGCCGGGCTATCAAGAAGATGATGTGGTTTTAGACGATACTTTCCGTAAAAATCTCACCTTTATGCAGCCAGATGGAGCAGACGCATGGCGCATTCTTGAAACCTCTCTCGCTTTGTCCGTTGCCTTACAACTACTTGGATTTCTCTCCGGAGGATTTCGCTTTGCACCGCCTTCCGCTTGTCCGCGTGCGACGGACGACGCCTCTCCGCATCCCACAGCGGGCGGCGTATCCGTTCGTCCTCGCCACGCGTCCACGCCCACACCTCGACCACGCTGGACAACATCACGTTGACCGTGAACGCCCCCTCGTCGTAGCCATGCTTCGTCACCGCATCAATGATTTTACGCCCAATAGTGATCGCTTATGGCGAAATATAAAGGAAATGGCGGAAAGTATAGCCCTAATGCTGGCGTACACATTCCGCACCTACGGATGCGGCCACCGGCAGGACGCCAGGTTGCCTCGAACGTCTTGAGGGTCTTGACCACCCGCTCGCCGTATTGCACGCACGCTACCTGCTGCCAACCGCGCTCCTGCACCGCACGCTTAGCCAAATCGATGCGTTCTTTGCCCTCAGCTCGACTGATGCAGTTTTGTTAGGCCGCCTTGGCGGTATCATGGGAGTTGAACCCGCTTCCCTGACACCGACCAAGGACGGCCTTCCATGATTCTACCCCACCAA
>JAJPHU010000311.1 GCA_021325115.1 Planctomycetota bacterium
CGGGACACTTTGGGAGTATCACCATGAATCGACATTGGCAATCAGCGCGGCGATTGGCCGAGTCGATCGTCCATGCCAACAGTTATCGCCAGTCTCATGCGGAGGCGCGTCGGACGCCGGAGGCGCCAGCCTTGACCATCGCCCTGAGCCGGCAAGTCGGCGCCGGTGGCACCTCCATCGCCACTGAAGTCGGCAATCGCCTCGGCTGGCCAGTCTACGATCACGCCTTGCTCGAACGCATCGCCCAAGAGATGCATCTGCGTACGCAATTGTTGGAAAGCGTGGACGAACGACACTTGCCCTGGCTGACCGACGCCTTGAATTCCTTCAGCCAGACACCAGCCATCAACACCAGCACCTATGTTCGCCATTTGATTCAAACGATCCTGTCGCTGGGGACGCATGGTTCGTGCATCATCGTCGGCCGCGGCTCGACCTACATCCTGCCGCCGGCGACAACACTGCGCGTCCGCATCATCGCTGACCGCGAGCATCGCGTCCTGGGTCTGAGCCGCGAGCGCGGCATCAGCCGTGCTGAGGCCGACGCCCAGCTCGATCAAATCGACCGCGAGCGCATCGCCTTCATCAAAGACCACTTTTTGAGAGATCCGCGTGATCCGCAAAACTTTGATCTGGTACTGAATTCTTCTTCCTTTTCCTACAGTGAGTGCGCTGACCTCATTATCGAGGCACTACACCACCTGGAAGCGCGCATCAAGGCCGGCGAAGCCACCTGCCACGCCTGAGGCTGCGTAGAGAACATCTGTTATGGATTGGCTGGTCTGTTCAGCCAACTCCTGCACAAGATATGGCTTGGTGAAGGGCTAACCTACTCTTGACCCACGAATTGCCTGGATCAACGCTGGCAATTTGAATGAAACACGCCCTTTCCTCCAGAGAGTTCGATGCCCCGGAATCTTCTTTTAATTGGGGACGGAAAGTGGATCCGCTGGAGACAGAGCACGCCCTTGCTGCTACTCGCCGCATGTTTGACGTGGCAGGGTGTCGTTGCCGCCAGCGATGCTCCGACCAAGCCGTCCTCGACGGGCAAGGGCAAGGCCATCCTCACTGTGAGGGATAAGAAGTCGGGCCAGACGCTGCCGTGCCGCATTCATCTCCACGACGCGGCTGGCAAGCCCCAGCGTGCCGGAGCGTTCCCCTTCTGGAACGACCATTTCGTCTGTGACGGCAACGCGACTGTGGAGTTGGCGCCAGGCCGTTACAGCTACGAGGTCGAACGCGGCCCGGAGTATTCTGCCGCCCGCGGCGCCTTCTTGGTCCCTGCCAAGGATTCCGTCGCTGTGACAGTTACGCTGGAACGCTTGGCGGAGTTGGCGGCGGAGGGCTGGTGGCCGGGCGATCTACACGTCCATCGCGCTGTCGAAGACATCGAGTTGCTGATGCGGGCCGAAGATTTACACATTGCCCCTGTCATTACCTGGCACAACGGCCGCAGCCGCTGGACCGGACAGGGGCATTTGCCCACGTCACTGCTGCGCGGCTTCGACAGGAACCGCTACTACCATCTGATGGCGGGTGAGGATGAGCGCGAAGGCGGTGCCTTGTTATACTTCAACCTGCCGCGTCCCTTGCCGCTGCCCGGCGATCGGCGCTCGGCCGGAGAATATCCTTCGCCCCTGAAGTATGTGGCTCTGGCGCGGCAGTATGCCAACGTCTGGATCGATGTGGAAAAGCCGTTCTGGTGGGACGTGCCTGTATGGCTGGCGAGCGGGCAGATAGATTCCGTCGGTCTAGCCAACAATCACATGTGCCGCAGCCGTATGATGGACCAAGAAGCCTGGGGCAAGCCACGCGACACCCAGCGCTTGCCGCCGCCCTTGGGCAATGGTTTGTGGTCTCAGGAGATTTACTATCACATCCTCAATAGCGGACTGCGTTTGCCGCCGTCGGCCGGCAGCGCCTCCGGTTTCTTGCCCAACCCGCTCGGTTACAATCGGGTCTATGTGCATGTGGCCACTCCTCTCCGCTATGACAAGTGGTGGGATGGACTCCGCGCCGGCCGTTGCTTCGTCACCAACGGACCTTTGCTGCGCGTCACCGCAGATGGTCGACTGCCCGGCCACGTTTTTACTGCGCCGCAAGACAAGGAAGTCCGTATCGAAATCAAGGCTCAACTGACCAGCCGCGACCCCATTCGTGTTCTGGAGATCATCAAGAACGGCCACGTCGAAGCCAAGGTGCCGTTTGCCCAGTGGCGTAAGACCGGCTCGTTGGGCACGCTTACCTTCCGGAAGAGCGGCTGGTTCTTGGTGCGGGTGATCGCCGACTATCCGGCGACGTTCCGCTTTGCCTCGACCGGCCCTTACTATGTTGAGATCGGAGCGACGAAGAATCCGATCCGCAAGGCGTCGGCCCAGTTTTTCCTCAATTGGGTGCGGGAACGTGAAAAGCGGATCAAGCTGGAAGACCGCAAGCAGCTCGAGGAGGTACTCCAACACCACCAGGCGGCGGAAAAGTTCTGGCAAGACCGGGTCGCGGCCGCGGACAATTCGGAGTAGCAATTACTTCAGGTCCATAGCGTCGGGCTGAGAACCGGCTTTGACATCGTGCATCAAACCGCTCGTCTCCGTGTTCCTGTACTGGAAAGGAGGAGCCTCAGCATGCGCGCCGCAAGCCCCTGGACGCTAATCTTTCTTGGCCGGCCCAACGGGAAGGCCGGGCACCGCATAGCTGCCTTCCGTTTTGATCTCGCTGGACTTGACGACGCGCTTCCCGCCATCGCTCAAGAAATAGATGTACTCGCCGGCTAGAATGTTCTGCAAAATGATGTGGTGGATTAAGTCCTTCTCGCCTACATTGATCAGAAACTGTTGGAGAGCGAGCAATGCGTGCCTGCTCCATGGATCTGCGTGTCCGCCTCGTGGGCATCGAGCCGCTGGCGGGTCACCTCGGTCGCAAACCTTCCCTTGCCCCAGGCGTCGACGCCGAGCAGTGAAAACCGAGCCTTCCGGCAACATAGCCGTGCTCTACTGCTAGCACTATCGGACAAACCAGGATGCTTCCATTCCTCATCATTCTTCTCGTTCCAACGCAGAGCACCGGAACACAAGATCGTGAAAAACTAGCAGAAAACGCGAAGACGGTGCTTGGCGCCATTGTCAAAGCAGCCGACGCGAACCATCGTTTGCCCGAGCACGCTGCGCCGGGTGCTCACGCCCCATTGCGGCGCACGGGCGATGAACTCACGGTGTATTATGTCCGCGCGGCGGCGGCGGCAGCGCGGCGGCGGCCGGAGAAGGAAGCGGCGCCGGCGTTTCTGTTGGCATTGGGGATCGCTTTGGATGATTCGTCGCTGTTGCGGACGAACTTGATGACGCGCAGTCTGTGGCGCAAGATCGAACCCGACGATGCCCGCAAGCAACGGTTGGCTGTGTTGGGCAAGCCGACTTTGCACGGCCGGCACGATCTGGCCCAGCATTTCTCGGTGTCGGCGGCCCTGACGGCGGCGTTCGGCCCGCAAGCCGCCGAGAGCGCCAGCGTCCTCAAGGAAATGCTCGATGCCCGCGGCGGCAGCGGTTTCAGTTTCGCAGATCTCTCCGCCGACTTCGCCGGCATTGCCTTCGCCCGTTGTCTGATCGACCAACCCAGCCGGCTCGCCGACATCGAGAAAGCGTTTCGCCTCGACGATTACGTCCTCTCGCCGCGCGGCTTGCCCGAAGGATTGACCTCGGCCCAATTCGAGAAGCAGTACGGCTCGCTCAAGGACGAGCGCTATCTGCGCTTGCAAGATGAAATCCGCAAGCGCATCGCCGCTCTACCCGGCTACCGCGAGAAGAAGTGAATATAGGCCGTTGCCTGCGAGGGGGTAGTGTCACCCCCCTCGCAGGCACTGCAGAACAGGTGAAGGTTAGTTCACTCCTCCTTATCGAGGCCTCTCCGCCGGCGGCGGAACGGGCGGAGAGGACGGAACGGGAGGAGTCGAAAAGTACGGAGAAGGAGAATACGCCGGCGCGCTGACGGGAGCGTAAGGTCCAGGCGCGTAAGATGGCTCATCCTTATCGTAATACATGAAGAAATCGCGGGGGCTACGAGCGTAGGGGTGTGTGGGGAAAGTTGGCGAGCCAATCGCTCCCAGTCCCGATCCCGCACCGCCAGGACCAGCGGGACCGCAGGGCTTTGGCGGCGGTCCAGGCACCATGCCCTGGAAGGGCGGATAGGGCGGATAGATACAATGTGCCGGCCCATAGGTCAGGCCGCAAATGCTTGTCCAGTAGTAACCGGGGTTGCACATGTCCGGAGCATGGGGGATGGGCGGATAATAGCAGCCGACATAGGGTTGTCCGGCCAGCGCCAGCCCTGCCCCCAGGGCCAAGCCCAGAAAGACTCCGGCCAGTATATGCCATCTCATCATTTGGCGACTCCTTTCGAGGAGGGGATGTCCTGGAAGGAAGCGACTTACTTCCCGCACACTAGCCTACCTCACGAAAGGTCTCGTCGCCGGTCGCTGCATGGAAATAGGGCAATAATTGGACACCCTATAAATGTACCAGCCCGCAACGCCAGCAAGGGTGGGCGTCCCTTGCTGGCGTTGCGGGCTGACAAGTCCCCGCGAATCAATAAGCGCCCGGGGCAGGGGCAGGCAACGCCGCAGGGACAGCGCCATAGCCGGGGGCGCAGCCGGGGCCGACGGGTGGGCCGCTGGTGCAGGCATTGGGGACGGCCCACTGCATGCCGGGCACTACGAAGACTGGGGCGTAATTGATCCGGCCGCAGCAGCCGCCGGGACCGCCGCAACCACCGTTGATCTGATAGCCGTGGTTTTTGTAATAGGCCACCCAATCGATGTGATCGAGGGCGCAGTAGTAATTTTTCAGGGCGTCGTAATAATCGTGCCAGAACTTTTGCAGACGTTCTTCTTCGCAGGTCAAGCACTTGTAGCGCTTGGCGAAGATGTTCCAGCAGGGTTGATAGCCGCTGTAGGTCAACGCGCTCCAGCCGGCGTGCGCGTGGCTGGTGTACAGGGCCAGTCCCAGCACGGCACAAGCCATCAAGCCGATCCGTTTCATCGCGACTCCTTTCACAGGGAA
>JAJPHU010000374.1 GCA_021325115.1 Planctomycetota bacterium
GCCGTCGCTTACACTTCCGGCTCGTCTGTTCGCTTTCCTCGTGAGGATTATCCATGCCTGTTCGTGCCACATTTCTCGCCCTGTTGTCCCTTGTCGGTGCTGCGGGCTGGTGTGCCGCGAATAACGCCGAATTGCACACGCTCAAGGGCAACATCCTCAAAGGTGAGTTGGAAAATATCACAGACAAGGAAATCGTCCTTCGACAAAATGGCAAATCCTCGGCCACGCCATTGGCGGAGGTGCTCAAACTCGACTTTCCTGCCGTTGCTCCAGTCAAGCTCGAAGGCACGTACAGCGACATCGAATTGACCGACGGTTCCCGGCTTCACTGCAAAGAATGGACTATCAAGGCGAAGCAGGTGGAGCTAACGACGCTGGCGGGCCAGCAAATCAAGCTGCCGCTTGAAGCCGTGTCGAACATTCTCAACGATGCCCAGGAAGAGAAATATCGCAAGGATTGGGCCGAACGTCTGGCGCGCAAGCGCCGCCGCGATATGGCCGTCCTCATTCGTGACGGCACGATCAACGCCGTTGAAGGCACCTTCGGCGACGCCGATGCGGAAGGCAAAGGCATCGCGTTCCAACTCCCTGACGGCAAAAAAGGGACACTCCTCTTTTCCAAGCTGCACGGGCTCATCTTCCAACGCGAATTGGACCCGCAAGCGCCGCCGCTTCTGTGCAAACTGTACGACAGCTATCAGGACATCATCATGGTCAGTGCCGTTACACGGACGCCCGGCGGTCTGTCGGTGACGACACCTGCTGGGGCACGCTTCGAGATCGGCCAAGAGTTGCTGACACGCCTCGATTATACCCTTGATAAGGTTGCTTATCTGTCGCGGCTGGAGCCGAGCAAGGTCGTGCAGATCTCAAATTTCGATTTTGTAGATACTTATCGTCGGGATAGAAATCTTGACAATGGGACTTTGCGCATCTACGGGGAGAGCTACCGTATCGGCCTGGCCCTGCATGCTCATACCGAATTGGAGTACGATCTGAAAGGCGATTACCGTGAATTTCACGCCTTGGCCGGCATTGATCAGACGGTCGGCGGCGAGGGCGGACCGGTCGTGTTGGTGATCGAAGGCATAATCGACAGCGAAACCAAGGAGCTGTACAAGAAAACTTTCACGCGCGAAGATCCCAAAGACAAAAAAGAAGGCGTCATCAACCTGAATATCAAAGACGTACAGAAACTGCGAATCATCGTCCGCACCGGCGATTTGTTCGATAACGGCAAGCATTTGGATTTGGTCAATGCCAAGGTGCAGAAATAACTCCCTCTAGTTTCCAAGCCGAGCTTGGGAACGAGGAAACGAGGAAAAAGGATCTCATGCTTCTGCTATTCCCTAAACGTCTGAGTTGGCTGTGGGTGGGCCTGTTGCCCGCGCTGTTCCTGATCGCTCGACCCGCACATGGCGACGGCCTGGACCCGCGCATCCTGAAAATGGAAGAGGAACGCATCAAAGTCATCCAGGCAGTGCAGCCGTCGGTGGTGGCTGTGTTGACCGGCGGCGGCTCCGGCGTGCTCATCAGCGAAGACGGCTATGCTTTGACCAATTTTCACGTCACGGAAGCGGCCCGCGGCCCGGTCATGAAATGCGGGCTGCCCGATGGCAAAGTCTATGATGCCGTCCTGGTTGGACTCGATAAAGTCGGTGACGTGGCCCTCATTAAGCTCCTGCCCAAGAAGCCGGGCGATAAATTTCCCTACGCCAAGCTGGGCGATAGCGACAAACTGCAAGCTGGCGACTGGTCGTTGGCGATGGGTAATCCGTTCCTGCTGGCCAATGATTTCACGCCGACCGTGACTTACGGTTTGGTAAGTGGAGTCCATCGCTATCAATATCCGGAAGGCACTCTGTTGGAATACACCGACTGCATCCAGATCGATACTTCGATCAATCCGGGCAATTCCGGCGGCCCTTTATTCAACATGCAGGGCGAACTAATTGGCATCAATGGCCGTGGCTCGTTCGAGAAGCGTGGCCGAGTTAACTCCGGTGTCGGCTACGCCATCTCCATCAACCAGATCAAAAACTTCCTGCCGCAACTCAAGGCTGGCATGGACACCGATCACGCCTCACTCGGCTTCCGTCTGGAAACCGACGATGAAGAGGGCGGACTGGTCAAACTGCTTGTTAGGCAGATCATTCCTTCCGACGCCATGCGGCGCGGTGTGGACGTGGATGATCAACTGGTTGCTTTTGCCGGTCAGCGCCTTCGCAGCGTCAACCAGTTCAAAAACCTCCTCGGCTTGTATCCCAAGGGCTGGCGTCTGCCGATCGTCTATCGTCGCGTCAACGAAAAGAAACAGACCGAGACGCATGAAACACTGGTTCGATTGATGGGAGTACAGCGTCAAGAGTTGTCGCAGCCGGGACAGCCGCAGCCGGGCCCGGGCCCGCGGCCCGGTCCGCGACCGGGACCCGGAAGACCGCCCATTATCGATTCTCCGGCGAGCAAACTCTACAAAGCGAAAGACGGTTTCGCCAATTATTACTTCAACGAACTGGAGCAGAAACGTCTGCTCGAAGCCTTCCGCAAACACGGTGATTTCCGTAAGGCCACCGGTGATTGGGCGCTGCGGACCACAGGCACCTTGTATGCCGGCGTCGGCCCGCGCGGCAAGCGCGTCGTTGCCGATTTCACCATCCGTAGCAAGGGTGCCAAGGACCGTCAGAACGATCTCGTCCAGGCCATCGTGGATGGCCTCGATTACAGCCTGGAGCCGCTCAGCGATGAGGAGAAGCCGGCCACGCGCCGCGATCCGCCCGATAGCGGCGGTTTGCTCATGGCCCTGTTTCAGTATCGCCAGCTTTTGGTTCACGGGGAAAAGGGCTTCGTCACCAGCTTTAGCCACGGCGGTGTTGAACCGTTCTATCCGCCGCGCGAAGGTCAAAGCAAGCCTGATTACGCCAAGCTGCGCGTCGATGCTGAAGTGCTGCGCACGCGCCATGCCGGCGTGGACGGCAAGTGGTATTTCTCAAAGAAAAACGACGAAACGGCCGGCCAGCTGCTCGGTTTCGAGATCTGGATCGATCGCGATGAGGATCCGTGCGAAGTTTACCTGTTCGATTACAAGGATGTGGACGGCGGCGGTCAGTTGCCGCACCGCCTGGAGATCCATTTCGGCGACAAGGTCTATGCCAACCTGATCGTGAATGCATGGAAAAAAGAAGAGAACAGGTGACAAGGTGAAAAGAAGTGGAGAGAGAATATGAACCGGACGACGAGACTTTCCCCGATGATGCGGTGCTTGATCGTGCTTGTCACCTTGTCGCCTTGTCCCCTTGTCATCTTGTCGCCCTCCAGGGCCGAGGAATCCTTCGCCCAAATATGCGATAAAGTAAATCCAAAATTGGTCAAATTGTTCGGCGCCGGCGGCTTTCGCGGCCTGCAATCCTACGGCACCGGCATTATTGTTTCGCCGGACGGCTACATCCTCACCATCAACAGCCACATCCTCAATACTCAGGACCTGCGCGTCCACTTGGCCGACGGCACCCACTACCATGCCAAGGTTGTCGCCATGGAGCCGGAGTTGGATGTGGCGCTCGTCAAGGTCGGCGATAACAAGCTCAAAGTCGAGGACCTGCCTTATTTCGATGTCGTAGAGGCAGCCAAACGGCCGCCGGTCGAACCGGGCACCGGGGTATTGGCCTTCAGCAATCAATTTCAGATTGCCACGCGCGATGAGCCGATGTCCGTGCAACGCGGCGTGATCGCTTCGTATTCCAAACTCTATGGCCGCATCGGCATTTTCGAGGCCACCTACAAGGGCGATGTTTACGTGATTGATGCCATCACCAACAATCCCGGCGCCGCTGGCGGCGCCCTGACCACGCGCAAGGGTGAGCTGTTGGGTCTCATCGGCAAAGAGCTGCGCAACGAGCTAACCAACACCTGGATTAACTACGCTATTCCGATCAGCGCCCGCATCACCGTCATGCAGGCCGACGGCAAGGAGGCGACCGTTAGCATTCTCGACATTGTGGAGAAAAAAGAGAAATATAAGCCATTATTGCCCTCTAAGAAGAATGAAGGACCGGGTGTCTACACCGGCATTATCCTGGTGGCTGACCCGGTAGAACGGACGCCGCCGTATATCGAAGATGTGGTGCCCGGTTCGCCGGCCGACAAGGCCCGGCTTCGGCCCGACGATTTGATTGTTTACGTCGATGGCGTGCTGGTCGGCGACATTCACACTTTCCATGAGGTACTGTCTCGTTATCATCCCAATCAGACCGTAAAACTGGAAATTCAACGCGATCGCAAGCTGCAAACCGTCACACTGACGCTGGAGAAACCGAAACCGAAGAAACCCGCCGCAAAGAAGTGACAAGGGGACAAAAGATCAAACTGCCAAGGCGTCAAGAACGCCAAGAAAGCGTGAGAAGAAGAGGAAGAAAGGAAATGCAGATATGAGGAAACAATTATCGTTGTTGTTCTTTTGCTTTGCTTGGCGTCCTTGGCATCTTGGCAGTTTGATCTTTTGTCCCCTTGTCATCTTGTCATCTGCAAGGGCAGATGACCTCGATGAACTGCAAGAAAAAACTATCAAGGCCGCTGTACGCAAGATCGCACCTTGCGTGGTGCAGATTGAGACACAGGGCGGCACCGAATTGGTGGCCACCGGTCAGCGCATGCCGTTTGCCCCGGCAGGCATTCGCCTGGGCACCGGACCAACCACCGGCCTGATCGTCCACGCTGACGGCTACGTCATCTCCAGTGCCTTCAACTTCGCCAATAAACCACAGTCTATCCTCGTGGCCGTCCCTGGACATAAGGAACGCTATGTCGCCGAAATCATCGCCAACGATCAAACACGCATGTTGACGCTGCTCAAGCTTATTGGCGTCAACGGCAAGCTGCCGCTGCCGGTCGCTGTGCCCAAAAGCGAAATGCGCATTGGCCAGACCGCGCTGGCCATAGGTCGCACCCTCACCGGTCCGGACCGGCCCATGCCATCGGTCAGCGTCGGTATCATCAGTGCTCTGCACCGCATCTGGGGCAAGGCTATCCAGACCGATGCCAAGGTGTCACCGACCAATTACGGAGGACCGCTCATCGACCTTTATGGCCGGGTGTTGGGCGTGTTGGTGCCGGCCTCGCCGCGCGCCGAGGGAGAAACGGCCGGCTTCGAGTGGTACGACTCCGGCATCGGCTTCGCCATCCCGCTGGAAGACATCAACCGTGTCCTGCCGAAAATGCTCCAGGGTACGGCCAAGGAAGTCGTCACCCTGAAGCGTGGCCTGCTCGGCGTCACCCTGCAACAAAAGCAGGGCCAGGACGAATATTCCATGCCCGCCATCATCGCTACTGTCTCCCCTGCGTCGGCAGCCGAAAAACGCGGCCTCAAGCCCGGCGACACCATCAAGGAGATCGACGGCAAATCGATCGACAGCCAGGCCCAACTCCGGCAAGTCCTTGGGCCGAAATACGACGGCGAGACGATCACCCTCAAGATCCAGCGGGGCCAGAAGGAGATCCAACTTGATGTCAAGCTGGAAGGCGCTGTCGCCTCGTATCCGCAACCGTTTCTCGGGATTCTGCCGATGCGCGACGATCCCGAACCGGGTGTCGAGGTACGCTATGTCTATCCCAACAGTCCCGCGGACAAGGTCGGCATCCGGGCCGGTGATCGCATCATGAAGATTGGCCGTGAAGTCCCGCCTGCCCCCTTGCGTTTGCAGCCCATCGCCGGCCGTGATCAATTGATGGACATGCTCGAGACAGCTGTCCCCGGATTGGAATTATCGTTTGAGATCAAGCGCGGCGAAAACAAGAAAACCGAGACGCTCAAGATCACGCTCGCCGAAGTGCCAGACACCGTGCCGACCAAAACGCAGCTGCCGGAAAAGGCCAGCGCCAAGAAAGCTCTGACCAGGCCTAAGGGCGCCAATCCTGTCCGTCCCCAGCGCGATCAAGAAAATGCCCACCCGCCGCGCAAGCAAGGAGCGGACGACAAAAAAGCAGAGACCGGCTTCCTCAAGCGCACCACCGCCGCTGCTGATCATACTTATTGGATCTACGTACCGGAGAATTACGATCCCAATATCGCACATGCTGTCCTGGTCTGGCTGCATCCGCCGGGCAAGAATAAGGAGAAGGACTTCGATAATTTCTGGCAATCCTGGCAGTTTCCCTGCGAAGACTATCACATCATCCTTATCTGTCCCGCGGCCGAATCAGAGCGTGGCGGCTGGACACAGAGCGAGTCCGAGTTTGTCCAGGAAGCTGTCCGCACGGTCAGCGAAAACTACACAGTCGATCGCCGCCGCATCATCGCTCACGGCATGGACCAAGGCGGCGAGATGGCGTTCGCCTTGGGCTTCCGTTCGCGTGGCCTGTTCCGTGGCGTGGCCACGACCGGCGCCGCTCTGCCCAGCAATCCGCGCGACAAAGTCGCTACTCAGCCGTTGAGTTTCTTCCTCATTGTCGGTGATAAAGATCCGCTGCGCGATGCCGTCAAAGAGACCAAAGCGAAGTTGCTCGAGAAGAAATATCCGGTGATCTACCGCGAAATCCCGAACCTGGGTCGGCAGTACATCGACGGCCGCCTCGGCATCGACACACTCGAAGAACTGGCGCGCTGGATCGATTCGCTAGATCGGCTGTAGCTGGGTTGTTCCCAAGGACAGGGAATTCGTTTTATGAGTCAGGCGTTCCCAACGCAACGCGGACCAGACATGAATTCTTCCTTGGCACCATTTGCTCTTCCTGCAGACCAGGTCGGCCTGACGCTTGCCGCCGTGTTGCGCCAACGGCTGCCCGGCCGATCGTGGAGTCAAGTACGGCGACTCATCTACACGCGCCGTGCTCGCGTCAACGGCGAACTATGTCTCGATCCTGCGCGTCGCCTGAAAGAAGGCGAAACCGTCGAGTTGCTCGCTCGTCCTGCGGCCAAACCACATCCGACAGAAACAATCGTCCTCCGTCATCTGGACGAACAGCTCGTCGTCGTCGAGAAGCCTGCCGGGATCTCCACGGTGCGCCATCCTGTGGAGCGGGATTGGAGCGAACGCCGCAAAATGCTGTCGCCGACTCTGGAAGATCTTGTACCCAAGCTCATTGCCCAGCGCGAAGGGCGCATCCGCAAGGGACCATTACCGCGTTTACGGATCGTGCATCGGCTCGATAAGGAAACGAGCGGCCTGGTGGTCTTCGCACGCACGGTAGCTGCTGAGCGCGGCCTGGGCAAGCAGTTCCACGCCCATACTGTCACGCGCCGCTATCTTGCTGTGGTGCCCGGCTTCGTGTCGCCGCAGCGCATCGCTTCGCGCTTCGTCCGCGACCGCGGCGATGGCCGTCGCGGCAGCACCAACCAGCCCGGCGTTGGCAAGGAAGCAATCACACATATTGATGTGAAGGAGCGTTTGCCTGGTTATACGTTGCTATCATGCCGACTGGAGACCGGACGCACACATCAGATTCGCATTCATCTCGCCGAGCTGGGCCACCCCGTTTGCGGCGATAAGGTATATCATCACTTACCGGACGGCAGTATACGGCCCGATCGCAGTGGGGCGCCGCGCCTGGCGCTGCACGCGGTCGAGCTGGGTTTTGTGCATCCGATTACACATCAAGAGATGCATTGGGAGATGCCGTTGCCGCCGGACTTGCAAGCGTTTCTGGAACGCCTGCGCACGGCCGGACGAGGTAAACATGCAGATCAAGTGGACCGACATCGATCCTGAGACCGGACAGCGGCGTTTCTTGTGCGCGGAGCGCTTTGCCGGTGTCTGGCGCTTCAAATGGAAATGGCAGCGCCGCGGCGAGTGGACAAAGGGTTTGCAACCGACGCGCGCCATGTGGGAGCACATCCTCGATAGCCTGCGTCGCCGCTATCGCCGCCGCGAAGGCGTCAGCGATGAGGACATCGAGCAGGTCGAGTGTATCCTGCGCGAGTTGCCTCCCGATCTGTAACGGTTGATCGGAAAAGGAAAAAGCACTTCCCTGTGGGTGCGGCGGATTTATGGACATTTGTTCATAAATGAACAGCGAAGAAAGAATAGCGATCTGTTCGGGAGAAAACTAAATGCTCATTCATACCCTGCTTCCTCCAGCCCCCACTGTGCAGCTGATTCGCGCACGGTCATTTAGATTTGGGAGTGATTAAATTCTAATGAACGTATATGTTGTGATGCCTGTCCTGGATAACCCTTTATTTGAAGGGCTCGTCCTGAGTGCCGAAAAATACGGCGAGCTGTTGGACACATGGCCGGCCGACTGGCGCTCCAATTACGAGACATAGCAGCCAAAATCCCTTAGGGGAACATGGCCCACACCGGAAGTTATCGGCAACGTCCGGAAGTTTAACGACTATCCGTGTATCAACCTCTCACGGCCAGCGTTTAGTCAGCGTGCCATTGACATGCTACGGGACATCCTTGAACCCAATGGCGAGCTTCTCCCCGTCCGCCACAAGGTCGGTACGTATTATTTCTACAACTGCACTCGGATGGTTAACTGCATCGATCTAACAAAGTCAAAAATCACCAAACTAAGCGATGGTGTTGTTACCAGCACGAGCGACAAATTAGTGTTCATCGACGAGCAGCTGGAAGACCTGACTATTTTCAAAGCTCGCACTCAATTGCTTGAGTTGTTTTGCACTCAACGGTTCGTAGATCGAGTTA
>JAJPHU010000092.1 GCA_021325115.1 Planctomycetota bacterium
GCAGCAGCGCTGAGTTACTGGCGGTTAGCGACGCTTCGCAGAAGTGTCGTGGCACCCGGACGCTTCTGCGAAGCGTCGCTAACCATCATAGCGGTTGCTTCCTCCTCGATACGCCAGCGGCGTGTGATGATCTCGCCGGGCCGGCCGCCGGGACGAACTTCGACGATTTCATCGCCCACTTCAGCACCGAAGCCGTCCACCAACGCCCGCATAGGCCCTTCCTCGCGCGGCAGATCGTCACGATAAACCACATAAACATCATCCCGAGCGCTGGCAACCGCGCCGAGCATCTCCGCCAAGCTCACCCGCGATAAGCTGTCCCAAGCCAGACCCGGAAAGAGCGTTTGCAGAAAGTCGGCGAAACGATCGCCAAGAAAGGGACGCGGCGGCATCAGGTAGAAAATCGACATGGGGCACGTCCTTGCGGAGAAACTACCTTTCCCTAACCTCATCGGCCCCCCGCAGTTCCTGTCTTTGCCCGACCGCAGTCAAAAGCAGGAAGCAAACGGCTTGGCGGCAGCGCAGCCGGCGCCATCGGCACAGCAAGAACCGTGATGGGGTATCTGGAAGCGAACGCGGCCCCCTTGAGACTTGGGTTTGACTCTTGGAGATTCCGATGTTTACAATAATAGATGAGGCTTTGCCAAGGACGGCGAGGTTTGCGGAACAGAATGAGAATGAGGTGCGATCATGTGGTCCCCGAAACCCGACCATCCGCTGCGGCGGATGTTCGCCGGTCTCACCGAACAGACCTTCATTAACACTCTCGGCGTCGCCGACCCGCGTCTGACCGATTATCTCTCGGAGATGCTATCGCGTTTCATCCACATTGATGCCATCTATCGGCTGCGGAATGCTCAGGGCAAGCGGCTGGAGGAAGTCGCCGAAATGATGATCGAGGCCGAGGCGATGCCGCCCGAAGGCCGTACGCGCCGCGAAATCTATCGCCATATCGGCGATTTCACGTTGTTCTGGACCGGCGTTTATCCAGAGGCGCTCAAGCGTCTGCGTTCCATCCTGTCGAAAGATCATTTCATCGATTACTGCTCGCAGGGCAAACGCTCCTATTACATCGCCAGCACGTTCGAGGAACCGCCCTATGAAGAGGAAGCCCCTGTGCTGCGGCGGCTGAGCGAAGAATTCGAGCTATGCGCCTACGGCCTGCACGAAGTCCGCCGCCAGTGGGAGCAATTGCGTGGGGGGGAATTGCCCCCCGGCGCGTCGATCCTCAATTAACGAATGGGGCGAGAAGGGACGTTACTCCTTGGGCGGCACAAAATCGGCCATCCACAACTGCGAGGACTGCCGGCCGTCGCGCGTCGAGGTCCACATAATTTTCTTGCCATCCCGGCTGAAGACTGGCAGCACGTCGGCTCCTGGCGCGTAGGTCAGCCGTACTTTCTTGCCGGTATCAATATTCATCCAATAGAGATCGTAATTGGGACGACCGGCCACAGCATGATTGGCCCCGGCGTAGACGATGTGTTTGCTGTCCTTGTACCAGTACGGTCCCCATTGCACCCAATTCAGGTCGTCCGTCAAAGCGCGTTCGCCGCTACCGTCGGCGTTGATGACGTATAGCTGCAAATGGTCCTTTTTCTTGCGGTCGCTGCGGAAGATGACGCGCTTGCCATCCGGCGAGAAGAAAGGTCCGCCGTTGTAGCAGCCGGGGGCGTGCGTCAATTGGCGGACGTTCTTGCCATCCTTGTCCATGATGTACAACTCCAGATTATCCCGACCACTGCGATTGGAGCAGAAGACGATCGATTGGCCGTCGGGCGAGTAGCTGCCTTCGGCGTCGTAGCCCGGCGCATCAGTCAGGCGCCGCAAGCCGCTGCCGTCGGGATTGGCCTCAAAAATATCCAGGCACGGATCGAAGTCCCATTGGTAGCGGCGCCGTCTGCCGGACTTACGTTCCTCTTCGCGCCGGCGATATTCTTCGGCATACTGTTTCTTCGCCTCTGGATCGAGATGGCTGCTGGCGAAGAGGATTTTCTTGCCATCGGGAGAAAAATACGAGCACGTGGTCTTGCCGACGCCGGGGCTGACACGGCGCACATGCTGGCTTTGCAGATCCATAACGAAAATTTGATAAAAGGGATTGCCGCTATCTTTTTCCTCGGCCTGGAAGATAATGCTGTTGCCGTCGGGAGAGAAATAGCCCTCGCCGGCGCGGACGAAATCCGTAGTGACCTGGCGAATATTTTTCAGATGGACGGACTCGGCTTTTTGCCAATCGATCGGCTCAGCGGCCAACAGGGACAAGAGCAGCCAAATGCGCATGTGTATGCTCCTTCCAGATCAGGCTACTTGATCGTGACGGAAAAATCCCCCACCATTATAGAGGAAACATGCAAACGCGAAGTGCTGGCGCGGAAGCGTGAGGAGTGCATAGCGGATGTGTACGCTCATCTATTACCTGTGGTCAGAACAGCCGCCCGGGCCGCCGTTGATTGATAACAACATCGTTTTCTATTCCGTGGTTGGCGGTGTTGTGTTGTTGTTTCTGCTGCCGCTGGTCCTGTGGTTGCGTCGTCGTCCGAACAAAACCGAGCCGCGACCGTAAGAAGATGTTTGCCGAAGTGCCCTCCCAGGGCGAGGAGGAGAAGCAGAACCTTCCGGCCGATGTTTCCAAGCTCTCTGCTTGGGAATGAAAACGGAGGATGGCAAAACACTACTGCGCTGCTAAATTAAGAACTAGCGGACCGCATTCCCTCCTTCCCAGGAAGGAAGAGAAATGTCCGCTAGCCCTAAGGAAGTTACCGCCTCCGCCGCACTTGGGATGCATGGTATTCCATGTTGATCGATACATTCGGACGTAGCCACAACAATCTGCGCATCAGCGTCACCGATCGCTGCAACCTCCGTTGCACGTATTGCATGCCGGAAGAAGTGGTCTTCATGGACCGCGCCGAGTTGCTGACTTTCGAGGAGATTACACACTTCACCTGTGTGGCGGCATCTCTGGGCATTGACAAGCTGCGACTGACCGGCGGCGAACCGTTGTTACGCCGCGATCTGCCGCGCCTCGTTCGCATGGTTGCTGCGGTGCCCGGCATCAAAGACGTTGGTTTGACGACCAACGGTCTGCTCTTGCCCCAGCAGGCGCAAGCGCTTTTCGATGCCGGATTGCGGCGCATCAACATCAGCCTCGACACGCTCGATCCCGAGCGATTTCGTGCGATCAGCCGCCGCGATGGGTTGGAGCAGGTATTGGCCGGCATTGCGGCCGCGAAGAAGGCCGGTTTTTCGCCTATCAAGATCAACGCTGTCAGCATCCGCGGCTTGACGGAGCAAGATGTGGTGCCTCTGGCCCGCTTTGCCCGCGAACAGGGCCTGGAGATGCGCTTTATCGAGTACATGCCGATTGGCGCTCAAGCCTGGGAACGCCGCAAGGTCTATTTCGCTCATGAGATCCTGGAACAGCTCGAGCGCGATGTGGCTCCACTGGTCCCCGCTGAGGACTATGATCCGCACGCCCCGGCGATGGATTTTCAGTACAGCGATGGTGGCGGCCGCGTCGGCATCATCGCTTCCGTATCGCGGCCGTTCTGCATGAGCTGCAATCGTCTGCGCCTCACGTCTGATGGTAAATTGCGCAATTGTCTGTTCGCCCTTGGCGAAGTCGATATCAAACCACTGCTGCGAGGAACGCGCGATGATGCGCGGCTGGCGGAGATGATTCGGCAAAATGTCCGCGACAAATGGGAAGGGCACGAGATCAACACGGCCCGATTCATCAAGCCGCAGCGCACCATGCACGCCATCGGCGGATGAAGAACTTCCCCTAAATCGCCAAGACGTCAAGGACGCCAATAAAAAAGACAAAAAGGACAAAAAGAGAGAAAATTGAAGCGGTGTCCTTTCTTATCCGTATTTTTGTCTTCTCTCTTCATTGCTTTGGCGCCTTTAGAGCGCATTGCAAGCAGGTGTAGCGGCTAGATGTCTTCCTCCCTCCTCCCTTGTGGGGGAGGGAGAAAAACACTACACCCGCTTGCAATGCGCTCTAGCATTTTGGCAACTCCTCGGCATTACGACAGCGCATCGCGAGGCAGCAGATGAATGCCAAAGCCCGGAGAGGTAGTTCGCGGCGGCCGGACAGCCGGTTCCACGGGGCGAGCGGCGAGGTCGAACCATTGGCATCCGCCGTCGCGGAGGGCGGGCAGACCAATCCAATGCAACACCGGCTCTTCATCATGGTCAAGATCAAAGACGACCGTTGTGGGCGTGCCATCGAAGAAATACAGTCGGCCTTGCCGGCCTTCCCGACGAAGCGAGAAGCGGCGGACGCGATGGCCGGGCAAACGAGTCAAGGCAGCATCTTTATTTGGCAATGGAAAGATGATCAGGTCTACCAGCTTCTCACGCGCCCCGGCCAGGTGGCGGCCCAAGCCGAGCAAACGCTGACCGTGCTTGCAGAAAGCCGTCAGACCGACTGCGGCCGGACGGCCGTCGGGCCAGAGAAGCTGATAACCTTCGTAGGGAATGCCCTCTTCAACATGGTCGCGGGAAGGATCACGACGAAGAAGCACTCGTAAGGTGCGCGACATCCGAATCCCTCTTCCAATGGTGCGAAAGTCAACTGATGCCTATCCAACGCCTTGTCCACTCCATTGCCGACGAGACGGCGTTTCTATGTCTTTTCCCTGCACATGCCGCGCCGTGGAAAGCGACATCAACTTTTCAATCTAGGTAAATTGTACAAATCAAGGAAAATAGGTGCCAGGGCAAATACAGGAAGACGTTGTCTCTCAGACTTTATCGCAATCGGAAGGTATCGTTTGAAAGGATTTTGCGACCTGAAAGTTACGGAAAATGGGAATCCTACTTCTAAGGGCTAGTAGACTTTCCCCCCCACAAGGGGAGAGGGGGTTGGGTTCGCTAGCTCTTAGCTCAGTAACCCAATGTACCAGTTGAAGATGCGAAAAATAGCGATGATGATGACCAGACCGACGAACCCGTAGACGGTGTAGCCGGCCAGGCTCGTCAGGGCAGCCAGCCGCCGGCCCGATTCTTCCTGATAATGCTCCGTCTGATGGGCGAGGACTTGATCCAGTGTGCCGGATTCTTCGGCGACGGCGAGCATGTGCAGAAAATCCTCTGGAAACAGTCCACTTCGTGCCAGGGCCAATGTCAACTCCTTGCCGCGGCGCAGTTCTGTCTCCATCTGTTCCGCACGGGCCAGGAAGGCGGAGTTGCCGGTGGCCGATAAGCTCAAGCGCAGCGCCTGGAGAATCGACATACCTGTCTCGGTCGTCAAGCGCAGAGCCATGCAAAAGCGCGCCAGGGCCAATGCCTGCAAGCAAGGACCGAAGGCCGGCAGCCGAAGCAGGAATGTCTCCACTTCTGCGGCCCTGCCCAGACGCCGCGTCAGCAGCCAGTAGACCGCGGCCAATCCGCTCAAGGCGCCGACGACGCCGCCAAGGAAAATCATCGCTCCGGAAGGGCCGGCCAGGCCGAGTCCGAGTGGATCGAGCGGCTGACCGCCACGCACATCGGCGATCAGCCCCATGATGAGGATCAGCCCGGCCAGCACGAAAATGGCTAACACGAATTCGGTAATCGGCCAGGCGCTTTGTGTGAGGAACTGCCGCCATAGCTTGCGTTGGCGAAGGAAGTATTTCTCCAACTCGCCAAAAATTTCGGCCAACATGCCGGTGTTTTCGCCAACACACACCAGTGCCAGAAAGAGCGGCGGAAAGATAGCTTCTTCGTGCCGGAGCGCTTCTTCCAAACTATCGCCCCGTTCCAGGGCAGCGGCGATGCGGCCAGCCACGGGACGCACCCGCGCCGCGCCGCTCTTGGCTTGATGGCGAAAAGCATCGACAAGCGACAACCCGGCGCCGAGATAGTGGCGCAGCGAACGGCACAGCTCGATCGCATCTGACAGCGATAACCGCGACATAGACCTGCTCCGACGGAAGACTTCTACCATTGTATAATGGTTGGCATGGATACCTACGATCCCCGTTACCTGGCCGGCATTTTGTTTTTCAACGAGCACGATTACTTCGAGGCCCATGAAGCCTGGGAGGATCTGTGGTCCGAGAGCCACGGTACCGAGCGGCGCTTCTACCAGGGGTTGATTCAGGCGGCGGTCGCTCTGTTTCATTTCTGCAACGGCAACCTGGGGGGCGCCCTAAAACAATATCGCTCCAGCTACGATTACATGAAGACATGCGGCTCGCCGTTTCTCGGACTGGACGTGGATGCTTTCTGGCGGCAGATGGCGCGCTGCTTTGAGCCGCTGTTGAACTCAGCCACGCCCGCTCGCCATGTCCGGCCGGACCCAGAACTGTTGCCGGTCCTCCGGCTCGATCCCCCGCCGGAGACCTGGCCGGACCCTGAGGCGTTCCTCCACGAGGAGTAGTAGGATTGAGTTGTGAAAAACCTTGCTGACCCTGTTCCGCCTCTCGCTGAACGCCCCACTTGCGTTCGCCATCTCGTGTTGGCGGCGTTGTGCTTCATCGCCGCGGTCGGCTATATCCAGCGCAACAGCGCCGGCGGCGCCGAGACAACGATCCGCGCGGACTTGCACGTGATGCGCGATGATACGGGCAATGCGATGGGCGTGTTCTTCCTGCCCTATGCCTTGTGTCAGGTGCCGAGCGGTTGGCTGGCCCAGCGTTGGGGCGGCCGGCGGGCCTTGACGATCTACGCGGCGGGTTGGTCGCTGATGATGGCCCTGACTGCCGCGGCCACAAACTTGCCGGTCCTGATCGGCGCGCGCGGGCTGATGGGGGCGTTTCAGGCCGGTATTTTTCCCTGCTCCACGATGATCCTGGCTTCGTGGTATCCAGCCACGCGACGTGGCTTCACCTCGGCGATGCTCAACAGCTTCATGCTCATCGGCAGCGTCATCGCCTCCTGGTTGACGGCACAGCTGATTGGACCGCTCGGCTGGCGCTGGCTGTTCTTGCTTTACGCGGTACCGGGCCTGGCCTGGGCGGCCTGGTTTGCCGTATGGTTCCGTAATCGGCCCCAGGAGCACCCAGCCGTGAATGCCGCAGAGTTGGCACTCATTTCTTCCGATGAGAACGTGCCAAAGAAGTCAACTGTTCCTTCGAGCGTCCCCTGGCTGGCGATCTTTCTCAGCATGTCTCTGTGGTTGATCTGCCTGCAACAATTCTGTCGAGCGGGGGCGTTGCGTTTTTTTGACATGTGGCTGCCGACTTACTTGCAGGAAGCGCGGGGGCAATCGGTGATGATGGCCAATTACTGGACCAGCCTGCCGCTCTTGGCCGGCGTCCTCGGCGGTCCCCTTGGCGGCCTGCTCTCGGATTTTGTGCTGATGCGCACACACAGCCGCCGCGCCGCCCGGCAAGGTGTTACCATCGGCAGTATTGTGATAGCCCTGATTTTTTACGGACTGGCTTTCCAGGTCGCCGACGTGCGGGGGGCAATGCTTCTGGCCAGCCTCGGGGTGTGCATCTGGACCTTCTCATCGCCTTGCGCCTATGCGCTGGCGATGGATGTGAGCGGCCGCAATCTCGGTGTGATCTTCGCCACCATGAACATGGCTGGCAACTTGGGTGCGTGGGCCTTCACTACGTTTTTGCCGCGCCTTGTGGACGGGAAGAACTGGGACTACGCCTTGCTCGTTTTCGCTGCCATGCACGTTCTCGCCATTGTGTGCTGGCTCTTGCTCAATCCCAACGGCACCATCGGCGAACGCGCCGAGACTGTATCCTGTCCTAAATCCGAATCCTGATTTTTCCGCGAACCCTTTGCTGCCTGAGGCATCTATTTTTAAGGACAAACAGCAAGCCTGGTAAGGCGTGCCGTTCGCTCTAAGACACGGCGGGACCGTGGCGTAAAGGGCAGCGTGCCGGACTTTTAATCCGGGGGTGAGAGTTCGACCCTCTCCGGTCCCATTGGCGTCGGTCTCGGCGGGTTTGGCTCGGTAGGCAAGGGCAGACCATCGAGACTCAGAATCTCGAATGCTGTGGGTTCGAGTCCCACCTGAGCCACTTGGGACAGCGGCCGTCCGTGGTCGGCGGTAAAGACAGGCCGGTCTTCCGTGCTGATTGTCGCCCGCCGGCGACGGATAGCCCGCTCGTCCGCCTCTCCTCCTACAAAACCCTTTTTCCGTGCAATCGATTTTCTATCCACCGACGGGGCAATCGGGGCAAAAGTTATAGCATATACGGCCTGTTCGGAAGATTTCCCTTTTCCGGGCACAGCCCAGCAATGCTCTTCTCTCTCTGCGGAAATCAGGTTAAAGTTTCAAGAAGCGGATGGTATCGGCGCGTTAACGGCATAATATTTTGCAGGAGCAACACATGGACATTCCCATCCCATCCATCGAGGTAGGAGGAGTCTCCGCGCAATCGGCCGCCGAATGTCCTCATGCAGAGAGTGGAGACGAAGTGCGCTTGCGTAATTTCGCGATTGCCGATCACGAACGGCGCGGCGCGATGAAAGCGGTGCCGCGCCGATTTCTATACAAACGCAAACGGCTCTGGCTCTTTGCCGCCCTTGTCCTCACAGCCGCCAGCGCGGCCGGCTATTCCTACCGGCAAGTCAAAAACGTCCCGAAGGCTGATGTTCCTCTCTCCCCCGATAAGCCCGGGCGAGAAGTGCTTCTCGATCTGTCCGGTTTCGTGGTGCCGCGCACCAAAATCGTCGTCTCGCCGCAGGTCAATGGCATCATCGCACGCGTCTGCATTCCCGAAGAAGGACAGCAAGTCAAGACAGGCGACCTGCTCTTCGAGGTCGATGATGTTCGCTACCGGGCGGAATACGAGCAAGCCGAGGCAGCACTGGCTGCTGCAGAGTCCCAGTTGGAGGAACTGGAAAACGGTCGCCAACCAGAGGACAAGGCTCATGCACGGGCGTTGTACGAGCAAGCCAAGGTACAGGAGAAATTGGCCGCTGTTGAATACGAGCGTGCACGCCGGCTCACCCCGAATGTTCTTGGCCAAGCCGAGTACGATCGGATCGTGACGAATTATTACGATGCTCGGGCGGCCGTGAAAGTGCAAAAAACAAACGTCGATATTGTGGAGGCCAAAACGCGCCATGAGAAGATCAACGCCGCCAAGGCCGAGGTCAAACGTGCTCGGGCCGTGCGCGATCGGGCCAAATACTACCTCGACAAGACGAAAATCCACGCCCCGGCTGACTCGGAGGGCAAACCGCGTGTCTTTACCGTGCTGCAAAAGAATGTCAATCCCGGCGAGAGTATTCAGGCGGACTTCGTGTACACCGCTCTATGTACTCTCGCTGATCTAAGCGAAATGGAGGCCGAGGTTGAAGTGCAAGAGCGCGATCTGCCCTTGCTGCGCAAGGGCATGCCCTGCGAAGTCCTTCCCGACGCCTATCCCGATCGTCCCTATCGCGGCGTGCTCAGCCGGATGCAGCCGTTAGTCAATCGGCAGCGCGGTGTCGTGCAGGTGAAAGTCGCTATCACCGCCCCCGATGAACATCTGCTGCCGGATATGAATGCGCGTGTGCTGTTCCTCAGGGATTCCACCCGCCCGCAGCGCTAGCAAGGGGTTTTGCAAGCATGAGCGCCAAATCGCTAATCGTGGTGGACAACGTGGCCAAAGAGTACATGCGCGGCAGCGAGCGCATCTCGGTGCTGCGCGGTGTCAACCTGGCGCTTGCTGCCGCAGACTTCGTGGCCCTGATCGGTCCCAGCGGCTCCGGCAAGACTACCCTTTTGAACCTCATCGCTGGACTCGATCAACCCACGAGTGGCCGTGTCTTTTTCGATGGCCTGGAAATCTCGAAACTCGACGAGACGCAGCTGGCACGCTGGCGTACCAACGCTGTCGGTTTCGTGTTTCAGTTCTTCCACCTGATTCCGGTGCTGACAGCTTACGAGAACGTAGAATTGCCGCTGTTGCTGCTGAACATGACAGCACAGCGGCGGCGTGAACAGGTATTGCTGGCGCTCGATCTGGTCGGCTTATCGCATCGCTTGCATCATCGACCAGGGCAGCTGTCGGGAGGCGAACAACAGCGGGTCGGCATCGCCCGCGCTCTTGTCACCGATCCCAAGCTCATCGTCGCCGATGAGCCGACTGGCGATCTTGATAGCGCCAAATCCAGAGAGATTCTCGATCTGCTTCAGTCTTTACAGCAAGAGCTGAAGAAAACGATTTTGTTGGTGACGCACGATCCGACGGCGGCGGCACGAGCCAGGCGCGTGCTGCGCATCGACAAGGGTCTTCTCGTCGAGGAGCGTACCAATCGGTGCCAGCGTTTAGCGGTTTAGAAGTCGTTTCTCCACGAACATGAAATTTTTCCTCCTCATCCTGAAGAACCTGCGGCGCAACAAGCTGCGCACGACCTTGACCGCGCTGGCCG
Organism: Planctomycetota bacterium; assembly: GCA_021325115.1. GTDB lineage: Bacteria > Planctomycetota > Planctomycetia > Gemmatales > Gemmataceae > JAJPHU01. The sequence continues at coordinate 10,315 of JAJPHU010000092.1, forward strand.
TCGCGGTAATGGTGACGATCTGCACCGAAATGATGACCATCCTCTTCTGGGTCCATCAACATGTCCACACACAGGCCTGTCAATCGAAGCTATTGGTCAGCGAGCGTTGGGTCGCTCCCAGCTGCATTCCGGCTCGTTATCTCGCGCTTTTGACGCATCAAGAGGGCGTCGAAGACTGGACGCTATGGAACCTCTATACCGGCTATTTGGATGCTTCGCGTCAGAACAGCCGCAAGGGTTTCGGACTGGCCACACGCCCGGATAATCTTATCGCCATGCACATCGGTTTAGAGAAGCTGGATCCCGCCGCTGTCCTGGCGCTCCAACGGGAGAAAACCGGAGCCATTGTCAGCGCCGACCTTATGGAGCAAATGAGCTGGAAGGTCGGCCAGCAATTCACCGTCCTCAGTTCCAGCCATCCTGGTAAGGACCTGCGTTTCAAAATCGTCGGCGTGCTGCCGCCCGGCGAGTACGTGCGCAACTTCTTCTTCCGCGAGGATTACTACGAAGAAGGCACGGGTAACAAAGAGACGATCACTTGCGTCTGGCTGCGTTTGCGCGATGCCGAGACGGCCCAGCGTGTCGCTGGCCGGATTCAGGAACAGTTCCAGCACAACCAGCCGGAACTCAAAGTCGAGACCGAATCGGCTGGCGTGGCGCGCTTCGTCAGCCGCGAACAAGCGCTTTTATCGATCCTCAAATGGGTTGTCGCCATCCTGGTTATCGACATGGCGATCGTTTTGTCCAACAGTATCAGTGTGGCCACGCGTGAGCGCAAAGGAGAGATGGCCGTGCTCAAAGTGCTGGGCTTCGAGCCGTTGGCCATCCTGGTTTTGGTCGTTGGCGAGGCGATGCTGATCGGTGCGGTCAGCGGTCTTATCGGCGCGGCGCTGGCCTGGCTGTGCTCCGCACTGGCTGTTAGCGGCCTCCTGCCGAGTAGCAGTGCCACGCGGATCTTTCTCAGTTTCCCCATCCAGGTTCAAATGATCTTTTGGGGAGCGCTTATGGGAGCATTCGTTGGCTTTGCTGGCAGCATCGTCCCAGCGTGGAATGCGCGGAAAGTCAGGGTTTCCGATGTGTTTGCCAAGATTGCCTGATGCGAAAAAGAACCAA